>NZ_BAAAUG010000157.1:0-66776 GCF_039533825.1 Streptomyces rectiviolaceus | reverse complement strand
TGCAATGGGCGCGCGCGGCCACCAGGACCTCGGCGTTCGTGGCGAGCCCGCAGCCGAGCGAGGCGAGCGCGAGGAGCGCGGTGCCCGCCACGTTGAGCCGCCGCCGGCCGAGCACGTCCGCCGCGGCCCCGACCCCGAGCAGCAGCGCGGCAAGTGCCAGCGCATAGCCGTCGATCACCCATTGCAGATCGCTCAGCGAGGCGTTCAGCGCCCCCGCCATGTCGGGCAGTGCCACGACCACGATGGTCACGTCCAGCAGCAGCATGAACGTCCCCAGGCATACCGCTGTGAGCGGCCCCCATGTACGCATTGTCAACTCTCCTCGTGCGATGTGTACGACGCGTGTGCGTGCCTCGTATCGCTCGTACGATGGAGTTCGCCCGGACGATCCATGTCACCAGTCACGAAAGATCGAAGGAATTCGACACCGATGGGCAGTGCAGGAATGGAATCCCCCACATCGGGCATGCAGGACTCGTTCGACGCCAGACTCCTCCAGGCGCTGGAGATCGACGGCCGCGCGCCCTTCAGCAAGATCGCCGCCGTCCTGGGGGTCTCCGACCAGACCGTCGCCCGCCGTTACCGCAGGCTGGTCTCGGACGGCAGCCTCCGGATCGTCGCCGTCCGGGACCACGAGAAGCTCGGCCAGGAGCAGTGGATGCTGCGGCTGCGCTGCGCTCCCGACGGCGCCGATGCCATCGCCACCGCCCTGGCGCGCCGCCCCGACACCTCATGGATCGGCCTCACCTCCGGCGGCACCGAAGTCGTCTGCTGCACCCGGCCCCGCACCCGCACCGACCAGGACGAGCTGCTGCTCGCCAAGCTGCCGCGCACCCCGCACATCGTCGACATCCGCGCCCAGCAGATGCTGCACCGCTTCTTCGGCGGCCCGGACGGCTGGCTGATGAAGCACGGGCCGCTCGCCGATGAGCAGATCGCGGCCCTGCGCGCTGTGCCGCCCGCGTCCGCCGCACATGTGGAGGGCCATCGGATCGAGCCTGAGGACGAGCCGCTCGTCGCCGCGCTCGAACAGGACGGCCGCGCGACCTACCCCGAGCTCCAGCGGGCCACCGGGCGTTCGGAGTCGGCCGTCAAGCGCCGCCTCGGCGCGCTCCTCGCCTCCGGCGCGATCTACATCGACATCGAGTACGCCAACACCCTCATCGGACTGCACGTCGGGGCGATGCTCTGGATCACCACCGCACCCTGGGCCATGGACTCGGTGGGCAAGGCCCTCGCGTCCCACGCCGAGATCGCCCACGCCACCGCCGTGGCAGGGCCCTCCAACCTCATGGCGACGGCCGTGACCCGGGACATTCCAGCGCTCTACGCCTACCTCAGCGGGAAGCTGGGGCAGCTCGACGGCGTCCAGCACGTCGAGACGGCGCCGTTCATGCGCCGCGTCAAACAGCTCACGTACCGCCCCTATCCCCGCTGACGCCGACGGTGCAGCCGGTCGCCGCCCGCCAGGATGGATGCGGCGAGCGCGTCCGCGGCGCCCTGTGCCGAGGCCCGCCGCTCGCCGTGCAGGAGCACGAAGTCGACCGCGCCGAGCTCCGGAAGGCCCGCACGCTCCGGGACACGGACCAGGCCCGGCGGGATCAGGCCGTGGGAGTGCGCCATCACGCCGAGTCCCGCGCGGGCGGCGGCGACCAGGCCGTTCAGGCTGCCGCTCGTGCAGGCGATCCGCCAGGCACGGCCGCGCCGCTCCAGGGCTTCCAGGGCCAGGGCGCGGCTGATGCCGGGCGGTGGGAACACGACGAGCGGGACCGGCTGCTCGGGGTCGAGGCGCAGCCGTTCGGCACCGATCCAGACGAGCTCGTCATGCCAGACCAGCTCGCCGCGCGGATCCTCAGGGCGCCGCTTGGCCAGGACCAGATCGAGCTTGCCCGCGTCCAGCTTCTCGTGCAGCGTGCCGGACAGCTCGACCGTCAGCTCCAGATCGACGTCCGGGTGATCGTGCCGGAACGACTCGAGGATGTCCGTGAGCCGGGTCAGGACGAAGTCCTCCGACGCCCCGAACCGCAGCCGCCCGCCGAGCCGCGTCCCCGTGAAGAACGCCGTCGCCTGCTCGTGCACCTCCAGGATCCGCCGCGCGAAGCCGAGCATGGCCTCGCCGTCCTCGGTCAGCTCCACGGAGTGCGTGTCGCGCGCGAAGAGCTGGCGTCCGGTGGCGTCCTCCAGGCGGCGCACGTGCTGGCTCACCGTGGACTGGCGCAGACCCAGGCGCCGGGCGGCCTGCGTGAAGCTCAACGTCTGGGCGACGGCGAGGAACGTACGGAGCTGGGCGGGGTCGTACATGGTCACGAGGTTATCGCGGAACGTGATGACAGTCAGAACGGTATCCGGGATTCCCGATCGCGGTGATCAGGAGGATCATCGAGAGGGCACGACATGAACCGAACCGATGGAGCGAAGTGAAACGCCCGAGCTGGCCCACCTGGATGCCGATCGACCCCTACATCCTGGCGTTGCTCGGCACGGTGGGTATCGCCGCGCTGCTGCCCGCGCGGGGCGTCGGCGCCGACATCGCGGGCAGTGCCTCCACGGCCGCCGTCGCGCTCCTTTTCTTCCTCTACGGAGTGCGGCTCTCCACCCGTGAGGCCCTTGACGGGCTCAAGCACTGGCGGCTCCATGTCACCGTCCTCGCCTGTACGTTCCTCCTCTTCCCGCTGCTCGGGCTCGCGGCCAAGGGGCTCGTTCCGTACGTCCTGACGCCCGCCCTCTACAGCGGGTTCCTCTTCCTGACGCTCGTGCCCTCCACGATCCAGTCGTCGATCGCCTTCACCTCCATGGCGCGCGGCAACGTGCCCGCGGCGATCTGCGCGGGCTCCTTCTCCTCGCTCGCAGGCATCGTCCTCACGCCGCTGCTCGCGGCCGCCCTGCTCGGCAACAGCGGGGGCGGGTTCTCCGCGGACTCGGTCCTGAAGATCGTGCTGCAGCTCCTCGTGCCGTTCCTGGCCGGTCAGGTCCTGCGCCGGTGGATCGGCGGCTTCATCGCCAGGAACAAGAAGGTCCTTGGCTTCGTCGACCGGGGCTCGATCCTGCTCGTCGTCTACACCGCTTTCAGCGAGGGCATGGTGCAGGGCATCTGGCACCAGGTGACGCCGCTGCGGCTCGGCGCGCTGCTCGGCGTGGAGGCCGTGCTGCTCGCCGTGATGCTGGCCCTCACCTGGTACGGGGCCAAGCGGCTCGGCTTCGGCCGCGGGGACCGCATCGCCATCCAGTTCGCCGGTTCGAAGAAGTCCCTCGCGGCGGGACTGCCCATGGCGAGCGTCCTGTTCGGCGCCGAGGCCTCGCTCGCCGTGCTTCCGCTGATGCTCTTCCACCAGATGCAGCTGATGGTCTGCGCGGTGATCGCCAAGCGGCGCTCGCGCGACGTCGTGGAATTCGTCAGCGAGCCGTCGCGAGGCGAAGAGACACGAACCGCGGTCGGTACAGGGACACGTTCCGGCTGACGTTCGCCTGCGCGCTCTGGGGCGCCGCGTCCAGCCAATTGACGTCGTAACTGAGCAGCAGCCGCCCGTTCCCGCTGAGCGCCGGATGGGCCTGGGGGTTGTACGCGGCCATGTCCTGCTCCGCCGAGCCGTCCTTCGGCAGAGGCGGCGCGAAGCCCTTCGCGGGGCCGTGCCAGGGGCCGGTGGGCGAGCACGCCCAGTAGGAGGTCACGTCGGTCAGACCCTCGGTGCCCGCGGCCATCGTGAACAGGACGTACGTCCCCTTCACGCGCGCCACAGTGAACGCGCTGCCCACACCCTTGCGTTCACCGTCACCCAGTACGGAGCGCGGCTTCCCGGACTCCGTCCAGTCCTTGCCGTCCCAGTACCGCCACGCGCCGGGCTCCGCCAGCCTGCCCCTGGGGACGCGTGCCACGTAGGCGTGCGAGGCGGGGCGCGCGACCGCCTTGCCGTCGTTGCCACCGAAGACGTACGTCCAGTCGCCGTCGTCGACCGTCGTCGTGCCGTACAGGACACGCTTCTCGGGGTCCGGCACGGCACTCTGGTCGGAGACCTTGACGATGCCCTCGACGCGCAGATCGGGCAGGGAGAGCGTGGCGACCTCCGTGGCGGTCGGCACTCCGTAGATCCACGGACCCGTGCCGGTGGCGCGGGTCCACAGCAGGACGCGCACGACCTTGTCGGACGATCCGGGGGAGCGGGGCTCCACCTTCGCGGCGACCGGCCAGCGCCACTGCTGCGGCGCGGGGTCGGGAAAGAGCGGGGCCGGCAGCGTGCGCTGCAGCGTGCCCGAACGCGACATCACCACGGCCGAGTTACGGACCATCGGCGCCGTCGCGTCACGCCAGGTGTGGGGCTGGCCCGCCGGGTTGGGCGGTGCGTGCACCTGGCCGAGGAAGGTGTCGGAGAACAGCCAGAGCAGCCGCCCGTCCGGAAGGCGCACCGAATGCGTGCCGTCCCCGCCGGTCCAGTCGTCGGCCCGCGCCGTGTCGTCGCCGTAGCGGGCGAACGCCCCGGTGACCTTGTCGTCGGCGGCCCAGGACGAGACGGTGCGCGCCTCACATGCGTCGCCGCCCTCCCGGTCGTCTTCCGGGAGGGCGATGAGGAGCACGGCCGCGCAGGCCAGGGCGAGCAGCAGGACGATCCAGGTCCTGCGCGCGCCCCACCCTCGGCGTGGACCTTGGTCGGCGGGCACGTGCGGGACGTTAGTTGCTCGCGCGGATGTGGTCCATGGGGAGCCATGCGACGGTGTCCCGCGTCACAGGGGCCTTGGCCGCGCCGTCCTGCCCGAGTTCGGTCAGCTCGGCGTCGCTCAACGCCCGGTCGTAGACACGTACTTCGTCGATCGACCCGGTGAAGTGGGCGCGGCTGTCGACCCGTTGGCCGACGTGGAAGCCGTACCCGGAGTTACGGGTGACCGTGCCCGGGACGTCGGCGGTGGTGATCCGTGTGCCGTCGACGGACAGCGTCAGCTGCCCGCCGCCGCGGCGCAGCGCGATGTGGTGCCACTGGCCGTCGTTGTAGGCGCCCGTGGTGCGCACGGAGGCGGACTTCGGGGGAGTGGCGCCGTCGCGCGTGGTGATCAGGCCCGTGACGCGGTTGCTCGCGGGCTCGCCGCGCAGCCACACCTGCGGCTGGTTGGTGCCGATGCCGCCCATCCAGAGGAGTGGCTGCTCACCGCTGGTGGCCGAGTAACGGAACCACATCGAGGCCGTGAAGTCCTTTGTGCCGAGCGGGAGTTGGTCGCGGTAGGGCAGCCGTACGGCGTCGTCCGTGCCGTCGAAGGCGATGGCCCTGCCGAAGCGGCCCTCGGTCGTGGACGCCCCGCCGAGCACGGCCGCCGGCTTCGCGCGCGGCGCACGGTCGGAGGTCGTCGGGTCCGGGCCACGGCGCGGCTGCAGCCAGTCCTCGGTGAACCGCGCGAAGCGGATCTCGTCGCGCGCGTCGACCGCCCCGCCCTCGTACATCAGGCCCACGTGCCCGCCGTCGGCCCGCACCATGTCCGAGTAGCCGGACCAGTCCGTGGTGACCGTCGTGCCGCGGTCCACGCTGTCCCAGGTGCGCCCGCCGTCGTAGGAGGAGCGGATCTGCATCGTGCGGCGGCGGTCGGGGTCACCGGGGCAGGCGAGCAGCATCCGCTTTCCGAACTGGAGCGTGGAACCCTGCACTTGGGGCGCGTAGAGATCGGGAATGGCCTTGAACGGTGCGACGAAGGAATCACCCCCGTCGCGGCTGACCGTGTCGGTGCGGTGCCCGAGGTCGGTGCCGTCCTGCTCGCGCCCGTTGACGTAGAGCGCCCCGTCCGGGCGCTCCGTGATGGTCATCTCCGACGGCTTCTGCCGGAACGTGCCGTCGGCCGGTATCGGATACGAGTCCTTGGCGCCGATCTTCCAGTTGTCGCCGCCGTCGTCGCTGACGATCAGTGCCGCGTGGTTCGCGGTGACCCGACTGCCGTTCCATGTCTCGGTGTTGACGGTGAAGACGAGCCGTCCCGCGTGCCGCCCACGCGTCAGCTGGATGCCGTGGACGGGGCCGGTCGCGTACCAGGAGTTCCAGTCCTTCGGCAGGATCTGGTCGCTCAGGTCGCGCGGCGCCGACCAGCTGCGGCCGTCGTCGTCGCTGTACTGGAGGTGCGGGGTGCGGTCGCAGGGGACGGCGCAGTTCCCGCCGTCCGTGCGGCCCGTGTTGTACGTCTCCGCCAGCAGGATGCGGCCGGTCCTGCGGTCCACGATCGGGGCGGGGTTGCCGTGCGTGTCGCCCGCGCCCTCGTTGACGACCTGGAGCGGACTCCAGGTGCGGCCGCCGTCGTGCGAGCGCTTGACGACGATGTCTATGTCGCCCGCGTCGCTGCAGTCGTTCACGCGCCCCTCCGCGAAGGCGAGGAGCGTGCCCTTGACCGTCTTCACCACGGCGGGGATGCGGTAGCAGGCGTATCCGGGATCCTGCGAGGCCTTGAAAAGCACCTGCTGCTCGAACCCCGGAGCGCGGGCGTCATCCGGCGCCGCCTGCGCCGTGGGCCCGGGGAGCAGCGCCCCCACGGCGACGACCGTCAGGGCGGCCGTGGCGGTGCGGAGGGATCTGAGGCGTACACGTAGAGCTGATGGCATGGCGCGGCCCACCCTTCAAGGTGACTGGACATCCTGACATCCCACGTCCAACGTTCGCGCCTCAGACGCTACTTGGGCGGCTCGACACCCCACAAGAAGCGTGCGTGGCACGAATGGGCGCGGCCTGGTCAGGGTCAGGGAATCAGTACGACTTTCCCGAGGTTGCTCCGCGCCTCGATCACCGCATGCGCCTTCGCCGCGTCCTCGAGCGCGAATTCCATGTGCACGGCGGGCCGCAGCGCGCCCGCCGAGAAGAGCCGCCACAGCTCGCGCCGCCACGTCTCGTACACCTCGGGCCTCCCGCGCGCGATGAGCGCCATCTGGAAACCGATGACGGACTTGGCGCCGACGAGCAGGTCGTACGCCTGGACGGTGCCGCCGCCCGAGCTGTACGCGACGAGCCGTCCGTGCGGCGCGAGTGCCCGCACGGCGGGCGTGAGCAGCTCGCCGCCGACGGCGTCGAGGACGTAGTCGACGGGCTCGCCCCACGTCTCTTCGTCGTACGTGATGACCTCGTCGGCGCCGAGCGAGCGCAGGAAGTCCGCCTTGCCGGGACCGGCCGCGCCTCCCGAAACGGCTCCGACGACGCGCGAAGCACCCCGCAGCCTGGCCAGCCGCAGGGCGAGATGACCGACTCCACTGGCTGCCGCCGTGATCAGCGCGGCCTCGCCCTCCAGGGGGCGGGCGGCGTCCAGCGCGCCGTACGCGACGAGTCCGCTGCGGACGAGGGCGACCGCGTCCACTGCGCTCGCCCCGTCAGGGACGGGCGACGCCATCGCGGTGTGGAGGAGCGCGAACTCGGCGTAGCCGTGGCCGAAGCAGAGCCCCGTGACGCGGTCACCCGGCGCGTACCCGCTCACGCCGTCGCCGGTGGACACCACATCTCCGGCGATCTCCCCGCCGAGCGGGATCGGATCGCGGGGCTCGCGGACCTTGCGTACGACGGGGAGCGTGACCCCGGCGGCCTCGACACGCACGAGCAGCTCGCCGGGGCCGGGCGCGGGGACGGGCACGTCCTCGGTGAAGAGGACCTCGGGGCCACCGCTGTGTTCGTACCGAACGCGACGCATGCGTACTCCAGGCGGAGAGGATCGTTGGGAGCCCCAACGGTACTCATATTTTCATTGGGAAGTCCAACGGTTCTCGGATAGGCTCGCCCCATGCCCACGACCCCATCCGCGCCCAGCGGCATCCGCACCCTCCCCAGCTGGCTCCTCGGACGCGCGGCGGCCCGTGGCCGTGGCCTCGTCGCCGAGGCCCTCGCGGGCGAGCACATGAAGATGTGGCACCACGTGGTGCTCTCCGCCGTCGCCGATCAGGGCCCTGTCGCGCAGGCGGCGCTCGGCCGCAGCATCTCGCTCGACCCCAAGGACCTGGTCGGTGTCATCAACGACCTGCAGGACGCCGGACTCGTCCTGCGCGCGCCCGACCCCGCCGACCGGCGCAAGAACGCGATCACGATCACGGAGGACGGCGAGCGCACGCTCGACCGCTGTGCCGAGGTGGCGCGGCGCGCCAACGACGAACTCCTGGCGCCTCTTTCGGCCGCCGAGCGGGGACAGTTCCTGGCCCTGCTCACCCGGATCTCGGGCACCGAGGCCTAGCGCGGGCACCGAGGCCTGGCGCGGGCACCGAGGCATGGGCCGGCGGTTCCGGGACCCCGCCGGCGCAGGGGGCGCTCCCCGCCGGCCGGGGCCCCGCCGCCGTGCAGCGGGGAGCGGCCGGTCAGCCCTGGGAGGCCGCGGCCCGCACGGCGATCCGGTGCTCGCCCGCGTACACGTTCATGGAGGAGCCGCGCAGGAAACCGACCAGGGTCAGGCCCGTCTCCGCGGCCAGGTCGACGGCGAGGGACGACGGCGCGGAGACGGCGGCGAGCACCGGAATGCCCGCCATCACCGCCTTCTGCGCCAGCTCGAAGGAGGCACGCCCGGACACGAGAAGCACGGCACGCGACAGCGGCAGACGGCCGTCCTGAAGGGCCCGCCCGACGAGTTTGTCGACCGCGTTGTGCCGGCCCACGTCCTCCCGTATGTCGAGGAGTTCGCCGTCCTCCGAGAACAGCGCCGCCGCGTGCAGGCCCCCGGTCCGGTCGAAGACCCGCTGCGCCGCGCGCAGCCGGTCGGGGAGGCACGCGAGCAGCTCGGTCCCGAGCCGGACCGGGGGAGTGTCGGAGATCGGGAACCGCGCCGTCGTACGGACCGCGTCCAGGCTCGCCTTGCCGCACAGGCCGCAGGACGAGGTGGTGTAGACGTTGCGTTCGAGATTGATGTCGGGCAGGACGAGCCCCGGGGCGGTCTTCACGTCGACCACGTTGTACGTGTTCGAGCCGTCCGCCGTCGCCCCGGCGCAGTACACGATGGACTGGAGCTCGTCCGCAGAGCCGAGCACCCCCTCGCTCACGAGGAAGCCCGCCGCCAGCGCGAAGTCGTCACCCGGCGTGCGCATGGTGATCGCGAGCGGCTTTCCGTTGAGCCGGATCTCCAGTGGTTCCTCCGCGACCAGGGTGTCGGGCCGCTCGGTGACGGCCCCGTCCCTGATGCGGATGACGCGGCGGCGCTCCGTGACTCGTCCCATGTCGATCAGTCCCGGTTCTGTACGTGCTGGTAGCCGAAACGGCCCTTGATGCAGAGGTTGCCGTGGGTCACCGGATTGTCGTGCGGTGAGGTGACCTTCACGATGTCATTGTCCTGCACGTGCAGGGTCAGATTGCAGCCGACTCCGCAGTACGCGCACACCGTCGTCGTCTCGGTCTGCCGCTCCTCGTCCCAGGTCCCCGCGGCCCGCATGTCGAACTCGGACTTGAAGCTGAGGGCTCCGGTCGGGCAGACCTCGATGCAGTTCCCGCAGTACACGCACGCGGAGTCGGTCAGCGGCCCGTCGTGCTCGACGGCGATCCGGGCGTCGAAACCGCGGCCCACCACGGAGATGGCGAACGTGTTCTGCCACTGATCGCCGCAGGCGTCGACGCACTTGTAGCAGAGGATGCACTTGTCGTAGTCGCGCACATAGAGGTCGTTGTCGACCCTGGGCTCCTCATTGAGCCGTGCGGCGTCCGGGCCGAAGCGGTCGGGCTTGGCGTCGTACTCCTTGAGCCAGCCCGCGACCTTCGGCGTGGTCGACATGTCGACGGACGACGCGAGAAGTTCGAGCACGACCTTTCGGCTGTGCCGGGTGCGCTCGGTGTCGGTGAGGACGGTCATGCCCGGCTCGGCCCGGCGCGAGCAGGCCGGGGCGAGGGTACGGGCGCCCTCGACCTCCACGACACACACCCGGCAGGCGTTCTTCGGGGTGAGCGTGTCGCCCTCGCAGAGGGTCGGGACGTCCTTGCCCGCGGCCCGGCAGGCCTCCAGGATGGTCGCCCCCTCGGGCACTCTGGCGTCCTGCCCGTCAAGCGTGAACTCGACGAGACGGCGCGGGATTCCCAGCGGTACGGCGGTCACTTGTACGCCCCCAGGCGGTCGATGGCGGATTCCACGGCGTTCCACGCGGTCTGGCCGAGCCCGCAGATGGAGGCGTCCCGCATGGTCCGCCCCACCTCGCGCAGGAGAGCGATGTCGCCGGCGGCCTCGGCCCCGGTCCGCTCGACGATGCGGTGCAGGGCCTCCTCCTGCCGGACGGTGCCGACCCGGCAGGGCACGCACTGCCCGCAGGACTCGTCGCGGAAGAACTCGGCGATACGGAGCAGGACGCGGGGGAGCGGCACGGTGTCGTCCAGGGCGAGGACGACTCCCGAACCGAGCGTGGCGCCCGCGTCCCTGGTCCCCTCGAAGGTGAGCGGGATGTCGAGCTCGTCGGGCCGTACGAAGCCTCCGGCCGCGCCGCCCAGGAGGACCGCGCGGAGGTTGTCCGGCATCCCGGCGATGGCGAGGAGTTCGCCGAGGGTGGCGCCGAAGGGGAGCTCGTAGATGCCGGGGCGTTCGACGCTTCCGGAGACGCAGAAGAGCTTGGGCCCGGTGGACTTCTCCGTGCCGATGGCGGCGTAGGCCTGTGCGCCCATGGTGAGGATGGGGAGCACATTGACGAGGGTCTCGACGTTGTTCTCGGCGGTGGGCTTGCCGAAAAGCCCCTTCTCCACAGGGAAGGGCGGCTTGGACCGCGGCTCCCCCCGATACCCCTCGATGGAATTGAAGAGCGCGGTCTCCTCACCGCAGATGTAGGCGCCCGCGCCTCTCCGGATCTCGATGTCGAAGGCGTACCCCTGCCCCAGGACGTCGTCCCCGAGCAGTCCACGCGCGCGTGCCTGGGTGATGGCGTGGTTCAGCCGTTCCAGGGCGCGGGGGTACTCGCCGCGGAGGTAGAGGTAACCGAGGTGGGCGCCGGTCGCGTACCCCGCGATGGTCATCGACTCGATGAGCGAGTACGGGTCGCCCTCCATGATCACCCGGTCCTTGAAGGTGCCGGGCTCGGACTCGTCCGCGTTGCAGACGAGGTAGTGGGGGTGGTCCGGCTGCGAGGCGGTGGCCTGCCACTTCCTTCCCGTGGGGAAGGCGGCGCCGCCTCGGCCGACGAGGCCGGAGTCGGTCACCTCGCGGATGACGGCGGCGGGGCCGATGGCGAAGGCCTGCCTCAGGGCGGTGTAGCCGCCGTGCGCGCGGTAGTCGTCCAGGGAGGTGGGGTCCACCTTGCCGATCCTGCTGAGCAGCAGGAGGCCGTCCTGTCCTGCTTGGGGAACGGCGAGGGCCGCGGAGGGCTCTGCGGGGGCGGATTCGGGGGCGAGGGCGGCTTGGGTGAGGGTGTCGGGTGCGGCGGGGGCGAGGGTTGCGGTGGCGTAGGTTCTCTCCCCGCTCCCGCCCCTACCCGAATCCCACGGCTCCGCCGCCTGGGGTGGCCGTCGATCACCGGCTCCGCCGAGTTCGTCCTCAATCGCCGGACGGGCTGAAAGATCGCGGCCGGGCGGGAGGGCTTCAGCCCGTCCGGCATCCGGGAGGGCTTTAGCCCGTCCGGCGTTTGAGGACGAGCCGTCAAGGCGATCGGCGGTCACGCCAGGCCCCCGCGCCAGCGGCCCGCGGCGGAGCCGCACATCGATACAGCCGGGAAGGGGCGGGGTTGGGGAAAGAAGCGCCGCAGGCACACCGGCCCGCACCACCAACGCAGCCGGAGCCCGCTCACACAGCCCCAGGCAGGGCGAGCGCTCGACGGCGACCCCGGACTCCGAACCCAGCCGCGCCTCCACCTCCCCGCACAGCTCCGCCCCACCCCCACAAGCAAGATCCGTACACACCCGAACCACCGTCGCGGGACGCGCCCGCACCGAGAACATCGAGTAAAACGTGGCCACCCCATACCCCTCCGCCGGCGGCACCATCAGCCGCCGGCAGAGGTAGTCCAGACCCCCCTCGCTCACCCACCCCACGCGGTCGTTGAGCGCGTGCAACCCCGGCAACAGCTCATCCCGCCGCTCCCGCGCCGCACGGCCACCCCGCGCCCACCGCAGGTCCGCGTCGCTGCGGTCGTCGGCCCCCTCCCACGCGGTCTCGGGCGGACCGAGCAGCGCGTCCACGGCGGCTCGCTCCTCGTCCGTCGGCTTGCTGTCACCGAAGTGCAGATCCATACGTCACCTCACCTCACCTCACTGGACCGTCGCCGGCACGGTCAGCTTGTCGATCAGCTTGTCGATACGTATCGCCGACGCCTTGAACTCCGCCGTGCCCGCGATCGGGCAATTGGCCTCGATCGTGAGCTGGTTGGTGTCGACCTCGTCGGGAAAGTGCATGGTCATGAAGGCCAGACCGGGGCGCAGCCCCGGGTCCACCCACACGGGCGCCGTCACCGCGCCGCGCCGCGACGACACCCGGACCTCCTCGCCGACCACGACCCCGTACCGCTCCGCGTCCTCCGGGCACAGCTCGACGTACTCACCGCGCCGCAGCGGCGAGGCGAAACTCCCGGTCTGCACCCCGGTGTTGTAGGAGTCGAGCCGCCGTCCCGTCGTGAGCCGGATCGGGTACGAGTCGTCCGTGAGGTCGACCGGCGGGTCGTGCGCGACGAGCCCGAAGGGCGCGAGCACGCCCCTCCGTGCGGGGGCCGACTCCCACAACCGGCCGTGCAGGTACGTAGGTTCGACCCGCTCCTCCGACGGGCAGGGCCACTGGATGCCCTGCAGGGACTCGAGGCGGTCGTACGTCATGCCCCAGTGGTCCGGCGACACCGACCGCAGCTCGTCCCAGACCGCCTGCGCGTCCGCGTACTTCCAGTCGTGGCCGAGACGTTCGGCGAGATCGCAGAGGATGTCGATGTCCTCGCGCGCCTCACCGGGCGGCCGCAGGGCCTTGCGCACCCGCTGCACGCGCCGCTCGCTGTTGGTCGTCGTACCGTCGGTCTCCGCCCAGGCGGCGGTCGCCGGAAGCACGACATCGGCCAGCTCGGCGGTCTTGGTGAGGAAGATGTCCTGGACCACGAAGAAGTCCAGGGCCCGCATCCGCCGCATCGCCTGCTCGCTGTCGGCCTCCGACTGCGCGGGGTTCTCGCCGATGCAGTAGACGGCCTTGAGCGCACCCTCCTCCATCGCCTCGAACATCTCCGTCAGATTCAGCCCGTAGCGCGGCTGGATGACCGTGTCCCACGCCGTCTCGAACTTCAGCCGGGTGTCGGGGTCGAGGATGTCCTGGAAGCCGGGCAGGCGGTTGGGGATCGCGCCCATGTCGCCGCCGCCCTGCACGTTGTTCTGTCCGCGCAGGGGCTGCAGTCCCGAGCCGTAACGCCCCACGTGGCCGGTCAGGAGCGAGAGGTTGATCAGCGCGCGGACGTTGTCCGTGCCGTTGTGGTGCTCGGTGATGCCGAGCGTCCAGCACAGCTGCGCCCGCTCGGCGCGGGCGTAGGCGTGCGCCAACTCCTTGATGGCGGCGGCGGGTACGCCCGTCACCTTCTCGGCGAGCGTAAGCGTCCACGGCTCGACCAGGGCCGCGTACTCCTCGAAGCCGGACGTGGCACGCTCGATGAACGCCCTGTTGGCCAGGCCCTCGTGGATGATCTCGCGGCCGATCGCGTGCGCCATCGGGATGTCCGTGCCGACGTTCAGACCGAGCCAGCTCTCCGCCCACTCGGCGGTCTTGGTGCGGCGCGGGTCGACGGCGTACATGCGGGCGCCGTTCCTGATCCCCTTCAGGACGTGCTGGAAGAAGATCGGGTGCGCGAAGCGGGCGTTGGAGCCCCACATCACGATCAGATCGGTGTGTTCGACCTCTTCATAAGAAGAGGTGCCGCCGCCCGAACCGAAGGCCGCGGAGAGGCCCGCGACGCTCGGTGCGTGGCAGGTGCGGTTGCAGGAGTCGACGTTGTTCGTGCCCATCACCACGCGGGCGAACTTCTGGGCCACGTAGTTCATTTCGTTGGTCGCGCGGGCGCAGGAGAACATCCCGAACGCGCCGCGCGCGGCCTGCAGCCCCGCCGCCGTCCGGGCCAGCGCCTCGTCCCAGGTGGCCTGACGGAACGGCTCGTCGCGCGAATCGCGTACGAGGGGGTGGGTGAGCCGGGCGTACGTCTTGGGCACCCGGTCCCGTTTCTTGCTCATGCCGCGCTCCTCATGCGGTCGGCCAGCAGATCCGAGATGGCGTGGACGGTACGGAGCGTCGGCACCGGGACCCCGGTGATCTCCGCGAGTTCCACGACGGCCGCGAGCAGCACGTCGAGTTCAAGCGGTTTGCCGCGCTCCAGGTCCTGGAGTGTGGAGGTGCGGTGGTCGCCCACCCGCTCGGCGCCCGCGAGGCGCCGCTCGACGGAGATGTCGGGGCGGCAGCCGAGGGCCGCCGCGACGGCGAGCGTCTCGTTCATCATGATCTCGATGACGCGGCGCGTGCCGCCGTGCAGGCACATCTCGCGCATCGTGGCGCGGGCGAGCGCGCTGATCGGGTTGAAGGAGATGTTGCCGAGCAGCTTGATCCAGATGTCGCCGCGCAGTTCGGGCTCCACGGGGCATTTGAGACCGCCCGCCTGCATGGCCTCGCTGAAGGCGAGACAGCGCTCGGAGCGCGAGCGGTCGGGTTCCCCGACGGAGAACCGGGTACCTTCCAGGTGCCGGACAACTCCCGGCCCCTCCAGTTCGGTTGCCGCGTACACCACACAACCGATGGCCCGTTCGGGCGCGATCACCGCACTGACCGCGCCGTCGGGGTCCACGCTCGTGACGCGGTGGCCGTCGTGCGGGCCTCCGTGCCGGTGGAAGTACCACCAGGGGATGCCGTTCTGGGCGGCTATCACCGCCGTCTTGTCGTGCAGGAGCGGCTCGATCAGCGGCCCGCACGCCGCGTACGAGTTGGCCTTCAAGCCCAGGAAGACGAAGTCGACCGGGCCGATGTCGGCCGGGTCGTCGGTGGCGTGGGCCCGCGCGGTGAAGTCGCCGCGAGGGCTGAGGACACGTACTCCGTGCTGCCTCATGGCCGCCAGATGCGGTCCACGGGCTACGAGATGGACGTCGGCACCGGCGCGGTGCAGCGCGGCTCCGACGTAGGCGCCGATCGCACCGGCGCCAAGGACTGCGACTTTCACGGTGGCGCGCTCCGTTCGGTTGAGGGATCCGAAGAAGGCTCAGGGTCGACGTCGCATGCCCATGACTTTCGACATCGCATGCCATAACTGTCGATGGAATATTGTCTACAGTATGGAACTTGGCCCAGCAAGGGGTCGCGCGACACATTGCATACCGTCGACGAAAACGCGTCGGCCTCTTCCCAACTCCCCTCCTGTATTCCTACTGTTCGGGATCATGAGGCCCCCCGTCGCACCTCCGGGATGGAGCCGCTGGCTCGTACCGCCCGCCGCCCTGTCCGTACACCTCTCCATCGGCCAGGCCTACGCCTGGAGCGTCTTCAAGCCCCCGCTGGAATCCGCGCTCCACCTCAGCGGCACGCAGAGCGCGCTCCCCTTCCAGCTCGGCATCGTGATGCTCGGCCTCTCGGCGGCGTTCGGCGGCACGCTCGTGGAGCGCAACGGGCCGCGCTGGGCGATGACGGTCGCCCTCGTCTGCTTCTCCTCCGGCTTCCTGATCGCGGCACTCGGCGCGGCGATCAGTCAGTACTGGCTGATCGTCTTCGGATACGGCTTCGTCGGCGGTATCGGCCTGGGCATCGGTTACATCTCGCCCGTGTCGACACTGATCAAGTGGTTCCCCGATCGCCCCGGCATGGCGACCGGCATCGCGATCATGGGCTTCGGCGGCGGCGCGCTCATCGCGTCGCCGTGGTCGGCGCAGATGCTGGACTCCTTCGGCGCGGACGCCGACGGCATCGCCCTCGCGTTCCTCGTGCACGGCCTCACGTACGCCGCCTTCATGTCGCTCGGCGTGCTCCTCGTGCGGGTTCCGCGTACGGAAGGGGCGCGGGCGCCCGGCGCTCCCGGTGTGCTCGACGGGCCGCAGGTGTCCGCGCGGGCCGCCGTGCGGACGCCCCAGTTCTGGTGCCTGTGGATCGTGCTCTGCATGAACGTGACGGCGGGCATCGGCATCCTGGAGAAGGCGGCGCCGATGATCACCGACTTCTTCTCGGACACCTCGACGCCGGTCTCGGCCGCGGCCGCCGCGGGCTTCGTCGCCCTGCTCTCCGCCGCGAACATGGCCGGACGCATCGGCTGGTCGTCGACGTCCGACCTGATCGGCCGCAAGAACGTCTACCGCGTCTACCTGGGCGTCGGCGCACTGATGTATCTGCTGATCGTCCAGTTCGGAGACGCGTCGAAGCCGCTCTTCATCGTCTGCGCCCTGGTGATCCTCTCCTTCTACGGAGGCGGATTCGCGACGATCCCCGCGTATCTGAAGGACCTCTTCGGGACCTACCAGGTCGGCGCGATCCATGGGCGGCTCCTGACCGCCTGGTCGACGGCGGGCGTCCTCGGGCCGCTGATCGTGAACTGGGTCGCCGACCACCAGGAAGAGGCGGGCAAGAGCGGAGCGGGGCTCTACGGCCTCTCCCTCACGATCATGATCGGACTGCTGATCGTCGGCTTCGTGGCGAACGAGTTCGTCCGGCCCGTCCATGCCCGCCACCACATCCCCGCCCCGAGGGAGGCCGCCCATGACGGCACCGACCAGCACGCCGCCCAGTAGTCCGCCCCGCCGCAGGGCGCTGATCGTCGCCGCCTGGCTCTGGGTGGGGGTTCCGCTCGGATATGGGCTGTATGAACTCGTACACAAGGCCACTCAGCTCTTCACCGGGTGACCTGATGATGAGAAGTGTCCAAAGCCCACGCCCGTTTCCTGTCGCTTTACGTGTCCTGTTACTGGTGAGTCGCTGACCAGACTGGACGGTCCCGCATCTCCGGCACCAAGGGGGACCCGTTCATGCACGGCTCACGCATCGCCGCCGTCGGCCACTACCAGCCCGCCAAGATCCTCACCAACGAGGACCTGACGGGCATGGTCGACACCAGCGACGAGTGGATCCGCTCCCGCGTGGGCATCCGCACCCGCCACATCGCGGGACCCGAGGAGCCGGTCGACGAGCTCGCCGCGCAGGCCGGGGCCAAGGCCCTCGCCGCCGCCGGACTCGCCCCCGACGCCATCGACCTCGTCCTGGTCGCCACCTCCACCGCGATCGACCGCTCGCCGAACATGGCGGCGCGGGTGGCGGCCCGCCTCGGCATCCCGTCACCGGCCGCCATGGACATCAACGTGGTCTGCGCGGGCTTCACGCACGCGCTGGCCACCGCGGACCACGCCGTACGGGCCGGGGGCGCCACCCGTGCCCTGGTGATCGGCGCGGACAAGATGTCCGAGGTGGCCGACTGGACGGACCGCACCACGTGCGTCCTGGTCGGGGACGGGGCCGGCGCGGCCGTCGTCGAGGCCTGCGGTCCCGGCGAGGTGCCCGGCATCGGCCCCGTGCTCTGGGGCTCGGTGCCCGAGATGGGCAATGCCGTCCGTATCGAGGGCACGCCGCCGCGGTTCGCGCAGGAGGGCCAGAGCGTCTACCGCTGGGCGACGACGCAGCTTCCGCCGCTCGCCCGCAAGGCCTGCGAGCGGGCCGGTCTCACTCCTGCGGACCTGGCGGCGGTCGTCCTGCACCAGGCCAACCTGCGCATCATCGAGCCGCTTGCCGAGCGGATCGGCGCGGTCAACGCGGTCGTCGCGCGCGACGTCGTGAACTCCGGCAACACCTCGGCGGGCAGCATCCCGCTCGCCCTGTCCAAGCTGGTGGAACGCGGCGAGATCGTCCACGGGGATCCGGTGCTGCTCTTCGGCTTCGGCGGGAACCTGTCGTACGCGGGCCAGGTCATCCGCTGCCCGTAGCGCGGCGGAGCACCGCCCTGCGTCGTGTGACCGGGCCAACTCCCCCTAGTGCTGGCCATTGTGCTCAGTAGACTGTAGACAAAAGGCAATCGTCGAGGAGGGGACCGCGATGTTGTCCACAGGACTGCCGCAGGGGGCGGTGCCCAAGCTCGAACGGCCCGGTCCGCTCCGTGAGCGGGTCTACGAAGCGCTGCTCGAGCTCATCACGACCCGCGCGCTGCAGCCGGGCCAGCACCTCGTGGAGAGTGAACTGGCCGGGCACCTGGGTGTGTCACGGCAGCCGGTGCGCGAGGCGCTGCAGCGGCTCAACACCGAGGGCTGGGTCGATCTGCGCCCCGCGCAGGGCGCGTTTGTGCACGAGCCCACCGAGGAGGAGGCGGACCAGCTGCTCACGGTCCGCACGCTCCTTGAGGCGGAGGCCGCCCGGCTCGCGGCGGCCAACACGGGCACCGCGGGGATCACCGCACTGGAAGAGCTGTGCGCCAAGGGTGAGCAGGCCGTCACGGACGGCGAGGTGGACCTGGTGGTGGCCACGAACGCGGCCTTCCACGCCAAGGTGATGGAGCTCGCGGGCAATGTCGTCCTCGCCGAGCTCGCCGGGCAGGTGGACCGCCGCGTGCGCTGGTACTACACGCCGGTGGCCCGCCGGCGCGGCAAGCAGTCCTGGATCGAGCACCGCCAGCTGATCGCGGCGATCGCCGAGCGCGACGAGCGCCGGGCCACGGAGATCATGCGCGCGCACACGGAGCACACACGGGAGACGTACCACCGGCGCGAGCGCGACGCCTGACGCGTCAGCCCCGTCGTCTGTCCGTCATCTGTCCGTCTCTTTGTCCTGTGACTGGAGAAAGTCATGGGTAATTCCTGCGCAACTTCTTCCCACTCCCGGCAGGCGCTGCTACGTTCCCCTCGAAAGCCCGACGCGACGGCGAGAATCCGCCGCGGCGGAACGAGTTGGACGACGTGAGTTGCCCACTGAGGCGGGGAGGGGCGCGTGAGACGTATGACGGCTCGACCCGCCAATGCGCACCAGGCGCGACTGCTGCGGCTGCTGCGTGACGGAGGGCCCAACTCCCGTGCCCAGCTGGGCGATCAGGTCGACCTCTCGCGGTCGAAGCTGGCCGTCGAGGTGGACCGGCTCCTGGAGACCGGACTCGTGGTCGCCGACGGACTCGCCGCCTCGCGCGGCGGCCGTCGCTCCCACAACATCCGCCTGGCCCCCGCCCTCCGCTTCCTCGGCGTGGACATCGGCGCGACCTCGGTCGACGTAGCGGTGACCAATGCCGAGCTGGAGGTCCTCGGCCACATCAACCAACCCATGGACGTGCGCGAGGGCCCCGTCGCGGTCTTCGAGCAAGTCCTCGCCATGGCGGCCAAGTTGAAGGCCTCCGGGCTCGCGGAAGGGTTCGACGGCGCCGGGATCGGCGTCCCGGGTCCCGTCCGCTTCCCCGAAGGCGTCCCGGTCGCCCCGCCGATCATGCCGGGATGGGACGGTTTCCCCGTACGGGAGGCCATCAGTCAGGATCTGGGCTGCCCCGTCATGGTCGACAACGACGTGAACCTGATGGCGATGGGGGAACAGCACGCGGGCGTCGCACGCTCCGTGGGCGACTTCCTCTGCGTCAAGATCGGCACGGGCATCGGCTGCGGGATCGTCGTCGGCGGTGAGGTCTACCGAGGGGTGACCGGCAGCGCGGGCGACATCGGCCACATCCAGGTGGAACCGGACGGGCGGCCCTGCGCCTGCGGCAACAAGGGCTGCCTGGAGGCCTACTTCAGCGGCGCGGCACTCGCCCGCGACGCGGAGGACGCCGTCGGCCAAGGGCTCTCCCAGGAACTCGCGACCCGCCTGGAAGCAGCCGGGAAGCTCAGCGCGGTCGACGTCTCGGCGGCAGCCGCCGCCGGTGACGCCACCGCACTGGACCTCATCCGCGCGGGCGGCAACCGCACCGGCCAGGTCATCGCGGGCCTCGTCAGCTTCTTCAACCCGGGCCTCGTGGTGATCGGCGGCGGTGTGACCGGCCTCGGCCATACGCTGCTCGCCGCCATCCGCACGCAGGTCTACCGCCAGTCGCTGCCCCTGGCGACCGGCAACCTCCCCATCGTCCTGGGTGAGTTGGGACCGACCGCCGGAGTGATCGGCGGCGCCCGGCTCATCAGCGACCATCTGTTCTCACCGGCCTGACCGGTAAGTACGACCCGTACGACCACCCGTACGACACCAAGCAGCACACCGCACCACACCTCACCCAGTACAGCGCGCTGCCTCGCCCTGCTCCGAAACAGCCTCGCCCCGTCCGAAGGGGCCATCGCCTTACCCCGCCCTGCCCTGTAACCGGCCGCACCCGCCCAAGGGACCCGTCATGGCACCAGAACCACCGCTGCTCACCATGTCCGGCATCACCAAGTCGTTCCCCGGCGTCCGCGCCCTCGACGGCGTCGACCTCCACGTCCAGGCAGGTGAAGTGCACTGCCTGCTCGGCCAGAACGGCGCCGGGAAGTCCACGCTCATCAAGGTCCTCGCCGGGGCGCACCAGCCCGACGGCGGCGAGATCACCTGGCGCGGCGAGCGCACCACGCTCAAGTCGCCGATCGCCGCCATGCGCCTCGGCATCGCCACCATCTACCAGGAGCTCGACCTGGTGGAGGCCCTGTCCGTCGCCGAGAACGTCCACCTCGGACATGAGCCGACCGCGGCCGGTTTCGTCGTGAAGGGGCGAGAGGCGAAGGCTTCAACTGCCGGGCTTCTCAGGCGACTTGGGCACGACGAGATCGACCCGGGAACGCTCGTCGGTGACCTCTCCGCCGCCCAGCAGCAGATCGTGTCCATGGCTCGCGCGCTCTCCCACGAAGTGCGCCTCATCGTCATGGACGAGCCGTCGGCCGCCCTCGACCCGGGCGAGGTCGACAACCTCTTCCGCATCGTCGGCGATCTGACGGCGGACGGTGTCGCCGTCGTCTACATCTCCCACCGCCTCGAAGAGATCCGCCGCATCGGCGACCGCGTCACCGTCCTCAAGGACGGCCGTGCGGTGGCGGTCGGGCTCTCCGCGAAGGAGACCCCGACCCGCGACGTCGTCGCCCTGATGACCGGCCGAAACGTCGAGTACGTCTTCCCGGACCGGCCCACCGAACCACCCCTGGCCGAACCGGTCTTGAAGGTGACGGGGCTCGCCCGCGCCGGTGAATTCGAACCCCTCGACCTCGAACTGCGCCCCGGCGAGATCGTCGGCCTCGCCGGGCTCGTCGGCTCCGGCCGCTCCGAGGTCCTGGAGGCCATCTACGGCGCACGCAAACCGACCGCCGGTCAAGTCACCGTCGACGGAAAGCCGTTGAAGCCCGGCAGCGTCCGCGCCGCCGTCCGCGCGGGGCTCGGGCTCGCCCCCGAGGAGCGCAAGGCGCAGGCCCTGCTGATGCTGGAGTCCGTCACCAACAATGTGTCGGTCTCCTCCATGTCCCGCTTCTCGCGCGGCGGTTGGCTCGACCGCGGAGCCGAGAAGAAGGCCGCGCAGACCGCGACCCGCGAGCTGTCCCTGCGCCCCGACAACCCCTCCGCGCCCGTGCGCACGCTCTCCGGCGGCAACCAGCAGAAGGCCGTCCTGGCCCGCTGGCTGCTCCGCGGCTGCCGCGTCCTGCTGCTCGACGAGCCGACCCGCGGCGTGGACGTCGGCGCCCGCGCCGAGCTGTACGCCGTGATCCGCCGCCTCGCCGACGACGGCCTCGCCGTCCTGCTCGTCTCCAGTGAAGTGCCCGAAGTCCTCGGCCTCGCCGACCGCGTCCTGGTCCTCCGCGAGGGCCGCGTCGTCCATACGGCGCCGGCCCGTGACCTCGACGAACACCGCGTACTCGACCTCGTACTCGAAGGGAGCCCGGCGTCATGACGCAGCCCGCATCGCCGCCACGGCCCGCCGTATCGAAGAGTGGACCGGCGGACGGCCCAAGCCCGTTGCGGACGCTCACCGCACGTGCCGACGTGCGGACGCTGTCCCTGCTCGGTGTGCTCGCCGTCCTGATCCTGATCGGCGGCATCACCCAGCCCGACTCGTTCCTCGACACCGACAACCTCCAGCTGATCCTGACCCAGGCGTCCGTCATCGGCGTCGTCACGGTCGGCATGACCTTCGTGATCATCTCCGGCGGCATCGACCTGTCGGTCGGCGCGATCGTCGCGCTCGCCTCGGTGTGGGCCACGACGGTCGCCACCCAGGAGTACGGCTGGGCGGGCATCCTGTTCACCGCGGTGCTCGTCGGCATGGCCTGCGGCCTCGTCAACGGAATGCTCATCGCGTACGGCGGTCTTGTGCCGTTCATCGCGACCCTCGCCATGCTGGCGTCGGGCCGCGGCCTCGCGCTTCAGATCACCGACGGCAAGACCCAAATGGTCACCGTGGACGGGGTGTTGAAGCTCGGCGAGCGCGACTCCTACATCCTCGGCATACCGCCGCTCGTGCTCGTCTTCGCGGCCGTCACCGTCGTCGGCTGGCTGCTCCTGAACCGCACCACCTTCGGGCGGCGCTCGGTCGCGGTCGGCGGCAACGCGGAGGCGGCACGGCTCGCAGGCATCGACGTACGCAGGCAGCGCCTGTACCTCTACCTGCTCTCCGGGCTCTGCTGCGGGATCGCGGCCTTCCTGCTGATCATCCTCTCCGGATCGGGCCAGAACACCAACGGCAACCTCTACGAGCTCGACGCCATCGCCGCCGCGATCATCGGCGGCACCCTGCTCAGCGGCGGCCGCGGCACCATCACCGGCTCCGTGCTCGGCGTACTGATCTTCATGACGATCCAGAACATCTTCGCGCTGAACAACCTCCAGAGCGATGTCCAGCAGATCGCCAAGGGGGCGATCATCGTCGCCGCGGTGCTTGTCCAGCGACGCACGTCCTCCCATACCTGATCCGCAGACCCGAAGGGTTCACCGCCATGCCAGAGACATCCCCATTCGCGAGCCGCAGAGGACTGCTCTTCGGAGCCGCCGCCCTGTCGACAGGTGCTCTCATCACCGGGTGCACCAGCAATGAGTCGAAGGACGAGGGCTCGGACGACAAGAGCCAGCAGGTCGCCGACGACAAGCCCGGCAAGAAGGTCACCATCGGCTTCGCGGGTCCGCAGGCCGACCACGGCTGGCTCAACGCGATCAACGACAACGCCACGGAGCGGGCGAAGAAGTACTCGGACGTCACGCTGGAGGCGACCGAGGGCTCGAACGACACCGCCGCCCAGATCGGCCAGGTCGAGACGCTGATCAACAAGAAGGTCGACGTCCTGGTGATCCTGCCGGCCGACGGCAAGGCGCTCACCCAGGTCGGCCTGAAGGCCATGCGGGCGGGCATCCCCGTCGTCAACCTCGACCGGGTCTTCGCCTCGCCGCAGGCCTACCGCTGCTGGATCGGCGGCGACAACTACGGCATGGGCCTCAGCGCCGGTCACTACATTGGCGAGAAGCTCAAGGACAAGAAGGGCGCCAAGGTCATCGAGCTGGCGGGCCTCGACAACCTGGAGCTCACGAAGCAGCGCACGAAGGGCTTCGACGACGCCCTGAAGAACTACTCGAACATCGAGAAGGTGGCACGGCAGGCCGCCGAGTTCACCGTCGAGTCGGGGCAGCAGAAGATGTCCCAGCTCCTGCAGGCGCAGAAGAACTTCGACGCCCTGTGGAACCACGACGACGACCAGGGCGTGGGCGCCCTGCGCGCCATCAAGCAGGCGGGCCGCGACGACTTCCTGATGGTCGGCGGCGCGGGCGCGCTCTCCGCCTTCCAGGCCATCGAGTCCGACGACAGCGTGCTCAAGGCCACCGTGCTCTACCCGCCGTCGATGGCGGCGTCGGCGATCGACCTGGCCCGCGCGCTCGGCCAGAGCAAGGGCGTCAGCGGTATGGCCGAGTTCGAGATCCCGGCCTTCATCACCCTGTACTCGGCCGTGGTCGACAAGGAAAACATCAGCAAGTACATGTCCACCGGCTTCAAGTGATGCGCGCGTCCGCACCCCCCACCGAGCGTCGACGAGGAGGAGTACCGCATGCGTGAGACGGAACACGAGGCTGGGACAGGTAAGCGGCCGTTGGGGGTGGGCATGGTCGGATACGCCTTCATGGGCGCCGCCCACTCCCAGGGCTGGCGCACCGTCGGACGCGTCTTCGATCTGCCGCTGCGGCCGGTCCTCTCGGCGGTCTGCGGACGCGACGGCTCCGCCGTGCGCGCCGCGGCGGACCGGCTCGGGTGGGCGGCCGCGGAGACCGACTGGCGCGCACTCGTGGCCCGTGACGACGTCGACATCATCGACATCTGCACCCCAGGCGACAGCCACGCGGAGATCGCGATCGCCGCGCTCGACGCGGGCAAGCACGTGCTGTGCGAGAAGCCGCTCGCCAACACCGTCGAGGAGGCCGAGGCGATGGCCGATGCCGCCGAACGGGCCCGCGCACGGGGGCAGGTGGCGATGGTCGGCTTCAACTACCGCCGCGTTCCCGCGCTCGCGCTCGCCCGGCAGATGGTCGACGAGGGACGGCTCGGCACGCTGCGGCACGTCCGGCTCACCTACCTCCAGGACTGGCTGGTCGACCCCGCCTTCCCGCTGACGTGGCGGCTGCGCAAGGACCGCGCGGGTTCGGGCGCGCTCGGCGACCTGGGGGCGCACATCGTGGACCTCGCGCAGTATCTGGTGGGGGAGCCGGTGGCAGGGGTCTCGGCGCTGACCGAGACGTTCGTACGGGAGCGGCCGCTGCCCGACGGGGCGTCGAGCGGGCTCACGGCGGAGGGCGGCGCCGCGACCGGTCAGGTCACGGTGGACGACGCGGCGGTCTTCACCGGCCGCTTCCCGTCGGGCGCCCTCGCCTCCTTCGAGGCGACCCGCTTCGCGGCGGGCCGCAAGAACGCCCTGAAGGTCGAACTCAACGGCTCCGAGGGGTCGTTGGCCTTCGATCTGGAGCGCCTGAACGAGCTCTCCTTCCACGACCACACGGAGCCCGCCACGTCATCGGGCTTCCGCCGCATCCTGGTGACCGAGCCCGGCCATCCGTACCTGGAGGCCTGGTGGCCGCCGGGCCACGGACTCGGCTACGAGCACACGTTCGTGCACCAGGCCCGCGACCTGCTGCACGCCATCGCCACCGGCGAGCAGCCCGAGCCGTCCTTCGCCGCGGGGCTTTCGGTGCAGCGGGTGCTCGCCGCGGTGGAGGAGAGCGCGGCGAAGAACTCGGTCTACACCCCGATCGCGTCCACCCCCGTCTCTGTCTGATCACTTTCCTGAACGAACGCCTGTCTGAGGAGGCTCGGTCATGCCCCGCGACTTCACGCTCTTCACCGGCCAGTGGGCCGACCTGCCGCTGGAGGAGGTCTGCCGCCTCGCCCGCGACTTCGGCTACGACGGCCTCGAACTCGCCTGCTGGGGCGACCACTTCGAGGTCGACAAGGCGCTGAACGACCGTTCCTACCTGGACTCGCGCCGTCAGCTCCTCGACAAATACGGCCTCAAGTGCTGGGCCATCTCCAACCACCTGGTCGGGCAGGCCGTCTGTGACGCGATCATCGACGAGCGGCATCAGGCGATCCTGCCCGCCCGCATCTGGGGCGACGGCGAGGCGGAGGGCGTCCGGCAGCGGGCCGCCCGCGAGATCGAGGACACGGCACGCGCGGCGGCGGCCTTCGGCGTCGACACGGTCGTCGGCTTCACGGGCTCGTCGATCTGGCATCTGGTGGCGATGTTCCCGCCGGCGCCGGAGTCGATGATCGAGCGCGGTTACGAGGATTTCGCCGAGCGCTGGAACCCGATCCTCGACGTCTTCGACGTACAGGGCGTGCGCTTCGCGCATGAGGTGCATCCCTCGGAGATCGCGTACGACTACTGGACAACACAGCGCGCCCTGGAGGCGGTCGACCACCGCACGGCCTTCGGCCTGAACTTCGACCCCTCGCACTTCGTCTGGCAGGACCTGGATCCGGTCGGCTTCCTCTACGACTTCCGGGACCGGATCTACCACGTCGACTGCAAGGAGGCGAGGCGCCGCCTGGACGGCCGCAACGGACGCCTGGGCTCGCACCTCCCGTGGGGCGACCCGCGCCGCGGCTGGGACTTCGTGTCGGCGGGCCACGGGGACGTCCCCTGGGAGGACGTGTTCCGGATGCTGGGCTCGATCGCGTACGAGGGCCCGATCTCGGTGGAGTGGGAGGACGCCGGGATGGACCGCCTCCAGGGGGCGCCGGAGGCGTTGAAGCGCCTGAAGGCGTACGACTTCGAGCCGCCGACGGCGTCGTTCGACGCGGCGTTCGGCGGGAACTGAGTCGCCACCGGCGATACCCGCCCGGAGTCACTTTGTCCTGCCCAAGGAAAAAGCTGAACTCTGATGCAGTGCAAGGGCTTTCCGCCACGGACAAACGTGGCTACCGTCCCTGATGTGTACAGGACATGAACCTTCCGGGGTGACGGCGCACCCCGGCGCCCAGCGCCCACGCACCACACCCGCGTACGACCGTCCCCCTTCCGGAGGAACCCCGTGCACAGGAAACGCCTGAGACTCCGCAAGACCCTCGCGCTCTTCACCGGCACCCTGCTGGCCGGCGCCACTCTCAGCCTCACCGCACCCACCGCGAACGCCGCCGACCCGGAGGCCGTCCGCGCCGCCCAGGCACAGGCCGACAAGGCGGCCAGTGGCAAGGCCGCCGCGGCCGAGGACTTCCAGCAAGTCACCCTCGCCAAGGGCGAGACCGAGACCGGCGAGCCGATGACGCTCACCGTCCTGCCCGACCGCTCGGTCCTGCACACATCCCGCGACGGCACGCTCCGCCTCACGGACGCCGCGGGCAACACCAAGATCGCGGGCAAGATACCGGTCTACTCGCACGACGAAGAGGGCCTCCAAGGTGTGGGCCTCGACCCGAAGTTCAGCGAGAACCGCGCGATCTACCTCTACTACGCGCCCCCGCTCGACACCCCGGCGGGCGACGCCCCGGAGACCGGCACGGCCGAGGACTTCAAGAAGTTCGACGGCGTCAACCGCCTCTCCCGCTTCGTCCTGAAGGCCGACGGCACCCTCGACAACGCGAGCGAGAAGAAGGTCCTCGACGTCCCCGCGAGCCGCGGCATCTGCTGCCACGTCGGCGGTGACATCGACTTCGACAAGGACGGCAACCTCTACCTCTCGACGGGCGACGACTCCAACCCCTTCGCCTCGGACGGCTTCACGCCCATCGACGAGCGCGCGGACCGCAACCCCGCCTTCGACGCCCGCCGCAGCGCCGGCAACAGCAACGACCTGCGCGGCAAGATCCTGCGCATCAAGGTCGGCGACGACGGTTCGTACACCGTCCCGGACGGCAACCTCTTCGCGCCGGGCACCGAGAAGACCCGCCCCGAGATCTACGCGATGGGCTTCCGCAACCCCTTCCGCATGAGCGTCGACAAGCCCACCGGCACGGTCTACGTCGGTGACTATGGCCCCGACGCGGGAGCGGCCGACCCCAAGCGCGGCCCCGCGGGCCAGGTCGAGTTCGCCCGTGTGACCAAGCCGGGCAACTTCGGCTGGCCGTACTGCACCGGCAAGAACGACGCGTACATCGACTACGACTTCGCCACGCAGGCCTCCGGCGCGGCCTTCGACTGCGCAGCGCCGAAGAACGATTCCGTGCACAACACCGGCCTGACCGACCTTCCCGCCGCGCAGGAAGCCTGGATTCCGTACGACGGCGGTTCCGTCCCCGAGTTCGGCTCCGGCTCCGAGTCCCCGATGGGCGGCCCCGTCTACCGCTATGACGCGGCGAACACCTCCCCGGTGAAGTTCCCGGAGGCGTACGACGGCGACTTCTTCGCCGGAGAGTTCGGACGGCGCTGGATCAAGCGCATCGAGCAGGGCGCGGACGGCACGGTCTCGAAGATCAACCCGTTCCCGTGGACGGGCACACAGATCATGGACATGGAGTTCGGCCCCGACGGCGCGCTCTACGTCCTGGACTACGGCACGGCCTGGTTCGGCGGCGACGAGAACTCCGGTCTCTTCCGCATCGAGAACGCCACGGACGGTCACTCGCCGGTCGTCGAGGCGAGCGCCTCCGTGACCAGCGGCCAGGCCCCGCTCAAGACCAGCTTCACCGCGAAGGCCACGGACGCCGACGGCGGAACGCTGACCTACGCGTGGGACTTCGGTGACGGCGGCAAGTCGACCCAGCAGAACCCCTCGTACACGTACAAGAAGAACGGCGTCTACACCGCGACCGTGACCGTCAAGGACTCCACCGGGCGCACCGGTTCGGCCAGCGCGCACATCACCGTCGGCAACACCGCGCCCAAGGTGACCCTGGAACTCCCCGGTGACGGACAGATGTTCACCTTCGGCGACAAGGTGCCCTTCAAGGTGAAGGTGACCGACAGGGAAGACGGCCCGATCGACTGCACGAAGGTCAAGGTCACCCACATCCTCGGCCATGACAGCCACGGCCACCCGGTCACATCGGCCAACGGTTGCGAAGGCACCATCCAGACGTCGGCGGACGGCGAGCACGACCCGAACGCCAACATCTTCGGGGTCTTCGACGCCGAGTACACCGACAAGGGCGCGAACGGCCAGCCCGCGCTGACCACCCACGACCAGAACGTCGTCCAGCCCAAGCACCGCCAGGGCGAGCACTACAACGACTCCAAGGGCGTCTCCGTGGCCAACCACACCCCGGCGCACGGCGGCAAGACGGTCGGCGACATCAACAACGGCGACTGGATCTCCTTCAAGCCCTACATCCTCGGCAACGCCACCAAGCTGACCGCGCGCGTCGCGTCGGCCGGCGCGGGCGGCACGCTCGAGGTCCGCAGCGGGTCGGCCACCGGCAGGCTCCTCGGCAAGGCGAAGGTGACACCGACCGGCGGCTGGGAGACGTACGCGGACGTGAGCACCACCATCAGCAAGGCACCCACGAAGACGACGACGCTCTTCCTGGTCTTCAAGGGCACGGGCACCGGAGCCCTGTACGACGTCGACGACTTCACCTTCACCACCAGCTGAGGAAGGGGTCACCATGCGCGCATCCGCACGGATCGCCACCGCGACAGCCGCGGCCACCCTGCTCATCGGCTGCGTATCGGGCCCCGCGGCTTCCAAGCCGGAGCCTTCGGGTTCGGAGTCTTCGGGTTCGGAGTCTTCCGCTTCGGCGGCGGGCGAGAAGGTCCTGGTCTTCTCCAAGACCGCGGGCTTCCGCCACGACTCGATTCCCGACGGCATCGCGGCCATCAAGGAGCTCGGCGCGGCGAACGGCTTCGCCGTCGACGCGACCGAGGACGCCGGGGCCTTCACGGCCAAGAACCTCGCGCGGTACGACGCCGTGCTCTGGCTCTCCACGACCGGCGACGTCCTCAATGCCACACAGCAGGCCGCCTTCGAGGGCTACATCAAGAAGGGCGGCGGGTACGTGGGCGTGCACGCCGCCGCCGACACCGAGTACGACTGGCCCTTCTACGGCGGACTCGCGGGCGCGTACTTCCAGTCGCATCCCGCGATCCAGCCCGCGAAGGTCCAGGTCGAGGACCACGGGCACCCGTCCACGGCGCATCTGCCGGGGATCTGGGACCGGACCGACGAGTGGTACAACTACCGCTCCAACCCCCGGGACCGCGCCCACGTCCTGGCGTCGCTCGACGAGTCGTCCTACACGGGCGGCTCGATGTCCGGCGACCATCCCATCGCCTGGTGCCAGGATTACCAGGGCGGCCGCTCCTTCTACACGGGCAGCGGCCACACCAAGGAGTCGTTCGCCGATCCCGCCTACCGCACGCATCTGCTCGGCGGGATCCGCTGGGCGACGGGCGCGGCGCAGGCCGACTGCCGCCCGGAGAAGGGCTACACGCCGGTCTTCGACGGCACGGCCAAGTCCCTTGAGGCCTGGAAACAGGCGGGCCCAGGCTCCTTCGCCCTGAACGAGGGCGAAGGCACCCTGACGACCGTCGGCGGCATGGGCATGCTCTGGTACGACGGGGCGAAGGAGCTCGGCTCCTACTCCCTCAAGCTGGACTGGCGCATGAACGGCGACGACAACTCCGGGATCTTCGTGGGCTTCCCGGCCTCCGACGACCCCTGGTCGGCCGTGAACAACGGCTATGAGATCCAGATCGACGCCACCGACGTCCCGGAGAAGACCACGGGCTCCGTCTACGGCTTCAAGTCCGCCGACCTGAAGAAGCGCGACAAGGCGCTGAACCCGCCGGGGGAGTGGAACACGTACGAACTCCGGGTCGAGGGCGAACGCCTTCGGATCTATCTCAACGGAGTGAAGATCAACGACTTCACCAACACGGATCCGGCGAGGAGCCTGAAGGACGGTCACATCGGCATCCAGAACCATGGAGCCGATGACCAGGTCTCCTTCCGCGACATCCGGGTGAAGGACCTGCCGGCCCGCACCGCGTCCGGCGTGGGCCGCTAGACGACGGCGGGCGGAGGACGCCGGACCTCCGCCCGCCGTCTTATCCCCGTCCGCCGTCTTGTCCCGTTCCATCTCCCCGTCTCATCTCCCCGTCTTGTATCCCCGCGCGTTCGCCGCGTGTACGACAGGAGGCAGCCGTGTCCAACTCTTCTACCTCTTCTACTTCTGGTTCTTCTGGTTCTTCGGGTGGCGGACCGACCGGGGTGTGGCTGATCGGGGCGCGCGGCTCGGTCGCCACGACGGCTGTCGCGGGATGCGCGGCCGTGACGGCAGGGCTGCACCCGCCGACCGGCATGGTCACGGAGACACCGCCGTTCACGGACTGCGGTCTGCCAACGTTGTCGTCGCTGGTCTTCGGCGGCCACGACGTGATGGAGTGCCCGCTGCCCAAGCGGGCGGAGCAGCTGGCCGCCGGGGGCGTGCTCCCGCACGGCGTTCCCTCGGCGGTGGGCGCGGAACTGGCGGCGGCGGACGCGGAGATCCGCACGGGCGGACCGCGCCGCGGGGAGTCCGACGGCAGGACGGACGAGGAACTGATCGCGTCCTTCGCCGCCGACCTCCGCGATTTCGTACGTCGCCGGGGCCTCGCCCGTGCGGTGGTGGTGAACGTGGCTTCGACGGAACCGGTGCCGGTGGAGGGTGAGGACAGGCTGCCCGCCAGCTCTCTCTACGCGGCGGCGGCGCTGCGGGCGGGCTGCCCGTACGTGAACTTCACCCCGTCGGCCGGCCTGCACCACCCGGCACTCGCCCCGGTGGCCGCCTCGTCCGGACTCCCCTACGCGGGCCGGGACGGCAAGACGGGCCAGACACTCCTGCGCTCGGTCCTGGGCCCGATGTTCGCCCAGCGTGCGCTGGCCGTCCGCGCCTGGTCCGGCACGAACCTCCTGGGCGGCGGCGACGGCGCGGCCCTCGCGGACCCGGCCGCGGCGGCAGCGAAGAACGCGGGCAAGGAACGGGTGTTGGCCGACACCCTGGGCTCCGCCCCGGAGGGCGAGGTCCACATCGACGACGTCCCGTCGCTCGGCGACTGGAAGACCGCCTGGGACCACATCGCTTTCGACGGTTTCCTCGGCGCGCGGATGGTCCTGCAGACGACCTGGCAGGGCTGCGACTCGGCACTGGCGGCACCCTTGATCCTGGACCTGGCCCGCTTGCTGGCCCGCGCCCACGAGCGGGGCCTGTCAGGGCCCTTGGGGGAGTTGGGCTTCTACTTCAAGGACCCGGACGACGGCTCCTCGTCGGCCCTCGCCGAGCAGTACGAGGCGCTGGTGGGGTTCGCCTCGCGGCTGCGGGGGGTGGGTGCGTGACGGGCGGGGCTGTGGGTGCGGGTGCGGGTGCGAGTGTGGGGGCTGATCGGGACGCAGGGCGTGGCTCGGGTACGGGCGTGGGCCGTGCGGAACCTCGCGGTGGTGTGCGTCTGGGCGCCGGCCGTGACTGGGCCGAACTGCTGCGTGTATCCGCCCTGTTCACCGTCCCCGGTGACGCCCTCGCCGGCGCGGCGGCGACCGGGCTGCGCCCCAACCGCCGCACTCTCCTCGCCATCGCCGCCTCTCTCTCCCTCTACGAAGCGGGCATGGCCCTCAACGACTGGGCGGACCGGGCGGAGGACGCGATCGAACGCCCTCACCGCCCGTTGCCGTCCGGCCGCATCGCCCCTTCGGCCGCACTGGGCGCCGCGGCGGCCCTGACGGCAGGGCCACTGGCCCTGGCCGTCGGCGCGGGGCGCCCCGCCCTGACGGTGGCGGGCGGCTTGGCGGCCACGATCTGGGCGTACGACCTGGGTCTGAAGCACACCCCGGCGGGCCCAGCTGCCATGGCCACGGCCCGCGCCCTCGACTTGCTCCTGGGGGCGGCGGCTACCTCGGCGGCTACCTCGGCGTCCACTGCGGCGGGCGGATATGGCACGGTCGCGAGCTCGGGGTTGGGCTCGGGCTCGGGGTTGGGCTCGGGGTTGGGCTCCGGCTCCGGTGTCCGAGCGGCGGTGCCCACGGCCCTGGTTCTCGGCGCCCACACCCTCGCGGTGACCGCGGTCTCGCGCCGCGAGGCACAGGGCGGCTCCACGGCGGCACCACTGTGCGCGCTCGCGGCCACGGCAGCGCTCACGCAACTGCTTGCCCGGAGCGGTGGCGCTCGTACCGGTACTGGCCCCCGAGGTGGCCTTGGCACGGTGGGCCGAGCCTGGCGTATCGGCGGCGTGCCGGGATCCGCCTCGGCGTACCCAGGCAGTGCCTGGCGGACGGGGGCTCGCGGTGCCGTCCAGGCCGCGCTCGCCGCCACCTACGCGGCCACCGCGGCCCGACCCCTCTTCCACGCCGCGCTCAACCCGTCGCCCCAGCTCACCCAGCGGGCCGTGGGCGGCGGCATCCGAGCCATGATCCCGCTCCAGGCCGCGCTCTCCGCCCGCACAGGCGCCCTGGGCTCCGCACTGCTGACCGCCGCGCTGGCCCCGGCGGCCCGCAAGTTCGGCCGGAAGGTGAGCGTCACATGACGGAGACGCCAGACCGGAGGAACCCCTCGCGGGCGCAGACAACAGCACGGAGCGTGCCCCCCACCGGGACGGAGGCTTCATCACCCTTGGCCCCCTTGACCCTCTTGGCTCCCCTCCGCTTCGGATACGGCACCAACGGCCTGACCGACCTCCGCCTCGACGACGCCCTCGGCCTCCTCGCCGACCTCGGCTACGCGGGCGTCGGACTCACCCTCGACCACATGCACCTCGACCCCCTCGCCCCCGACCTCGCCGCCCGTACCCGCCGCGTGGCCCGCGGCCTGGAGCGGCTCGGTCTGACGGCGACGATCGAGACCGGCGCCCGCTACGTGCTCGACCCGCGCCGCAAGCACGGCCCCTCACTCCTGGACCCCGACCCGGACGCGCGCGCCGCCCGTGTCCGCCTGCTGATCCGTGCCGTTCAGGTGGCCGCCGACCTGGGCGCCCACGCCGTGCACTGCTTCAGCGGCGTCACCCCCGAAGGCACTCCGGAGGACACCGCCTGGCAGCGACTCGCCGAAGCCCTCGGCCCCGTACTGGACGCCGCGTCCGGCGCCGCCGTGCCACTGGCCATCGAACCCGAACCCGGCCACCTCCTCTCCACGCTCGCCGACTTCCACCGGCTCCGTCACGACCTTGGCGACCCCCAGCTCCTGGGTCTCACCCTCGACATCGGCCACTGCCAGTGCCTCGAACCGCAGTCGCCCGCCGACTGCGTACGCGCCGCCGCCCCCTGGCTACGGCACGTCCAGATCGAGGACATGCGCCGCGGCGTCCACGAACACCTCCCGTTCGGGGACGGCGAGATCGACTTCCCGCCCGTCCTCGAAGCCCTGGCCTCCACCGGCTACCAGGGCCTCACCGTCGTCGAACTGCCCCGCCATTCCCACGCGGGCCCCCAACTCGCCTCCCGGTCGATCGAGTTCTTGCGCAAGGCGGCGACCGAGGCAGCCCACGCACCGCCCCGAATCGCATCGTCCCGCACCGCTCCGGCCGCCCCCACCCCAGTCAGAGGAGGAACCCCGTGACCGATGCCCCCGTCATCGAAGACCTCCGAAACCGCCTCGAAGCCGCCCTCGACGGGGCCGCCCGCGCCTGGCTGGACCAGGCCACCGCGGAGGCCACCGCCGAGCGCGGGCGACCGAAGCAGAACACGGCCCCTGTCTGGGAGTTGCGCTTCGCCGAAGCCGGGCGACGCTGCGGGCAGGACCACGCCGACGCCGCCCGCGTGCTGCTCCTGCACGCGGCCGACGCGGACCCGGCCACCCTCACCCGCGTCTACGAACAAGGCACCGCGGCCGAGCGCCGCGCCGTCCTGCACGCCCTGCCCCACCTGGTCAAGGGCCCGGAGACGCTGCCTCTGGTCGAGGACGCCCTGCGCACCAACGACACCCGGCTCGTCGCCGCCGCCGTCGGTCCGTACGCCGCCCGGCATCTCGCCCCGCACGACTGGCGCCACGCGGTTCTCAAGTGCCTGTTCACCGGCGTCCCCGTGGACGCCGTCGCCGAACTCGACCGCCGCGCCCACGCCGACGCCGAACTCGCCCGCATGCTCGGCGACTACGCCGGCGAACGCACCGCCGCCGGTCGCACCGTCCCCAGCGATCTGCACCGCGTCCTGGCCCTGACCGCCCCTACGGCCCCCTCGGCCGCAGCGGCGCCCTCGGCCCCCGCGACCCCTTCCACCGGCGAGGAGCAGGAGTCCTGATGCGCATCTTCGACCCCCACATCCACATGACGTCCCGCACCACCGACGACTACCAGGCCATGTATGCCGCAGGCGTCCGTGCCGTCGTCGAGCCCGCGTTCTGGCTGGGCCAGCCCCGCACCTCACCCGCCTCCTTCTTCGACTACTTCGACTCCCTCCTGGGCTGGGAGCCCTTCCGCGCGGCCCAGTACGGGATCGCCCACCACTGCACCATCGCCCTCAACCCCAAAGAGGCGAACGACCCCCGCTGCACCCCGGTCCTTGACGAGCTGCCCCGGTATCTCGTCAAGGACAACGTCGTGGCCGTCGGTGAGATCGGCTACGACTCCATGACCCCCGCCGAGGACGCAGCGCTCACCGCCCAGCTCCAGCTCGCCGCCGACCACGAGCTGCCCGCGCTCGTCCACACCCCGCACCGCGACAAACTCGTCGGCCTGCGCCGCACCCTCGATGTCGTTCGGGAATCCGCGCTGCCCCTGGAGCGGGTCCTCATCGACCATCTCAACGAGACCACGGTCAAGGAGGCCAAGGACAGCGGCTGCTGGCTCGGCTTCTCCGTCTATCCCGACACCAAGATGGACGAGGACCGGATGGTCGCCATCCTGCGCGACCACGGGCCCGAGCGGGTCCTGGTCAACTCGGCGGCCGACTGGGGCAAGAGCGACCCGCTCAAGACCCGCAAGGTCGCCGACGCCATGCTCGACTCCGGTTTCAGCGAGGACGACGTCGACCTGGTGCTGTGGCGCAACCCGGTCGCCTTCTACGGGCTCAGCGGCCGCCTCAATCTCGACGTCCCTGCCCCCGAAGCCACCCACGAGGGCAACTCCATCCTCCGCGGCGGGGCGTGAGCCATGCGCTTCCGGCACCCCGACGGCAGCGTCGTCCACCTCGCGTACTGCACCAACGTCCACCCCGCGGAGACCCTCGACGGCGTCCTCGCGCAACTCCGCGACCACTGCGAACCCGTCCGCAAGCGGCTCGGCAGGGACCGCCTTGGCATCGGCCTGTGGCTCGCCAAGGACGCCGCGCGCGCCCTGATCACCGACCCGGCCGCGTTGCGCGGCCTGCGCAACGAACTCGACCGGCGCGGCCTGGAAGTCGTCACCCTCAACGGCTTCCCGTATGAGGGATTCGGCGCGGAAGAGGTCAAGTACCGCGTCTACAAACCGGACTGGACCGACCCCGAGCGTCTCTCCCACACGACCGACCTGGCCCGTCTGCTCGCCGCGCTCCTCCCGGACGACGCCGCCGAAGGCACCATCTCCACCCTTCCTCTCGCCTGGCGCACCCCCTTCGACACCACCCACGCAGAGGCCGCTCGCGCCGCTCTCACCGCGCTCGCCCAACGCCTGGACGCACTCGCCGAGTTGACCGGCAAGTCGATCCGCGTCGGCCTCGAACCGGAACCGGGCTGCACCGTGGAGACCACGGGCGACGCCATCGCCCCGCTCACCGCGATCGGCCACGACCGCATCGGTGTCTGCGTCGACACATGCCACCTCGCCACCTCCTTCGAGGACCCGCGGACCGCGCTGGAGGCGCTCGCCGCCGCGGGCATCCCCGTCGTCAAGTCCCAGCTCTCCGCCGCCCTGCACGCCGAACACCCCCATCTCCCCCAAGTCCGCGAGGCCCTCGCCGCCTTCGACGAACCCCGCTTCCTGCACCAGACCCGCACCCGCACCGCCACCGGCTTGCGCGGTACCGACGACCTCGGCGAATCCCTCGCCGGCGACGCCCTGCCCCAGACGGCACCCTGGCGCGCCCACTTCCACGTCCCCCTGCACGCGCCTCCCGCGCCGCCCCTCACCTCCACGCTCCCCGTACTCAAGGACACCCTCGCCCACCTGGTCGGCGGGTCCGCCCCGCGCACCCGTCACCTGGAGGTCGAGACCTACACCTGGCAGGCACTGCCCCCCGAACTGCGCCCCCGCTCCCGCCCCCAGCTCGCCGACGGCATCGCCGCCGAACTCACCCTTGCCCGCGACCTCCTGACGGACCTCGGCCTGAAGGAACTCCCATGAGCCCCACACCCCTCCTCGTCCTGGACGTCGTCGGCCTCACCCCCCGTCTCCTCGACCACATGCCGCACCTCAAGTCCCTGGGCCAGTCCGGCTCCCAGGCCCCCCTCGGCACGGTCCTGCCCGCCGTCACCTGCGCCGCCCAGTCCACCTTCCTCACCGGCACCACCCCCGCCGAGCACGGCATCGTCGGCAACGGCTGGTACTTCCGTGAACTCGGCGACGTACTCCTGTGGCGCCAGCACAACGGCCTCGTCGCGGGCGACAAGCTGTGGGACGCCGCCCGCCGCGCGCACCCCGGCTACACCGTCGCCAACATCTGCTGGTGGTACGCCATGGGCGCCGACACCGACATCACCATCACCCCCCGTCCCGTCTACTACGCCGACGGCCGCAAAGAACCCGACTGCTACACCCGGCCCCCGGCCCTGCACGACGAACTCACCGAGAAATTCGGCACGTTCCCCCTCTTCCACTTCTGGGGCCCCGGCGCAGACATCGTCTCCAGCCGCTGGATAGCGAACGCCACACGCCACATCATCGCCACCCGCCACCCCGACCTGGCCCTGTGCTACCTCCCTCACCTCGACTACGACCTGCAGCGCTTCGGCCCCGACGACCCGCGCTCCCACCAGGCCGCCGCCGAACTCGACCAGGTCATCGCTCCCCTCCTCGACGACGCCAAGGCGGAGGGCCGCACCGTCGTCGCGCTCTCCGAGTACGGCATCACCCGCGTGGACCGCCCCGTAGACATCAACCGCGCCCTGCGCCGCGCAGGACTGCTCGAAGTGCACACGCAGGACGGCATGGAGTACCTGGATCCCATGACGTCGCGCGCCTTCGCCGTCGCGGATCACCAGATCGCCCACATCTACGTGCGCAGGCCCGAGGACCTCGAAGTCACCCGACAGGCACTGGCAGACTTGCCCGGCATCGAGCAACTCCTCGACGACGAGGGCAAGAAGGCCAATCACCTGGACCACCCGCGCTCCGGCGAACTCGTCGCCGTCGCGGAGCCGGACGCCTGGTTCACGTACTACTACTGGCTCGACGACGACCGCGCGCCCGACTTCGCGCAGCTCGTCGAGATCCACCGCAAACCCGGCTACGACCCCGTCGAGCTCTTCATGGACCCCGAGGACCCCTACGTCCGCGTCAAGGCCGCGGGCGCCCTGGCCCGCAAGAAACTCGGCATGCGCTATCGCATGGCGGTCGTGCCCCTGGACCCGTCACCTATTCGCGGCAGCCATGGCCGCCTCCCCACGAGCGAGGACCCCGATTCCGGACCGCTCATTCTGTGCTCCACCCCCCGCGCTGTCAGCGGCCGCGTCGCGGCCACCGAAGTGAAATCCCTCCTCCTGGACCTGGCCGGCCTGGGCTGAGACACACCTCGCCCCAGCACCCGCCCGACCAGGAGCAGTTACTAAGAGTGAAACACGCGTCACTGACAACGCGCCAGTGGCGTCCGCCCGCACGTCGAAGAGCCCAAGAGAGGCACCCGTGACCGACTTCCACGACACTCCCGCCGACGAGGCCCTCAGACAGCGTCTCGGCATCAACCGCCGCCGCTTCCTCAGCACGTGCACCGCAGTCGGCGCGGGCGCCATCGCCGCGCCCGTGTTCGGCGCGGCACCGTCCTTCGCCCAGTCGCAGACAGGGGGCCACGGCCACGGCCGCGAACTGGTGCCCGCGAACAAGCGCGGAATCATCCTCTACACGGTGCGGGACGCGACCGGCCGCGACCCGCTCGCCTCCGACCTGCCCTCCGGTTTCCGCGAGGTGTTCAAGGAGCTGGCCCGCTACGGGTACAAGCAGGTCGAGTTCGCGGGTTACGGCCAGCACGCCAACGCCCCCGGCGGCGCCAGTCTCGAGTCCGTCGAGGGCGCCAAGCTGCTGCGCTCCTGGCTCGACGAGTACGGCCTGCGCGCCCAGGGCAACCACGGCTTCATACCGGGGTCTTGGCCGCTCACGCAGCCCGACCTCGACACGTTCAAGAAGCACCTGGAGATCGCCAACATCCTCGGCCTTGACCACATGGGAACCGGCGGCGACCCCACCAACAGCTCGTACAAGGCCGATTGGGATGTCGCCGCCGACAAGTGGAACGCCCTGGGCGCCATCGCGCGCAAGGCCGGCATCAAGCTCTACACCCACAATCACGACGCGGCGTACGGCTTCCTGCTCGACGGCGGCCCGCTCGACGCGCAGGGCCGTCCGACCCGCAGCTCCGGCATCCGCAGGCTCGAGTATTTCCTCAAGGCCACTGACCCGAGGACGGTCTGGCTGGAGATGGACATCTACTGGGCGCACGTCGCGCAGTACAAGTTCCACACGTACACCGCGCACGACGGCTCCCAGCGCAAGAAGGTCTTCGATCCGGCAGGGCTTGTCAGCCGCAACAACAAGCGCTACCCGCTGTTCCACGCCAAGGACGGCACCCGCAACGACACCAGCGGCCAGGGCTACGACATGGTGGCCTTCGGCGAGGGTGTCATCGACTACCGCACCTTCTTCAGCCGGGTCGGCGAGAAGAACTACCACAACCCGATGGTCGAGCAGGACAACGCGCCCAGCGGCACCGATCCCGGCCAGTCCCTGAAGCTCGCGAAGATCGGGTACGACAACCTGGCGGCTCTCCGCAAGAGGCACTGAGGCACTGGAGCACTGAAGCGCCCGCACACACAGCTCTCGCCGCGCGGAAGCCGCGCGGCGAGAGCTGTGTGACGTCACGGGAATCAGGCGGGTGCCGGCGCACTCTCCCGCCCCGGCTGGCGGAGCAACAGCGCGACGGCCGCTGCCAGCATGGAGATGCCGCCCGCGAGGGCGTACGCGCCGTTGTAGCCCCACGCGGCGACCACCATCGAGCCGAGCCCGCCGCCGAACAGGCCGCTGATCAGCTTGCCGCTGTAGACGAGCCCGTAGTTGGTGGCGTTGTAGTTCTCCCCGAAGTAGTCCGGGGTCAGCGCCGCGAACATCGGGTAGAACGCACCGCCACCGAATCCCGAGAGGAACGCGAAGATCAGAAAGAGCCACTCGCTGTGGATGTCGCCCGCCCAGATCACACCGAACTGTGAGAGTCCGAGGACCAGGATCACGAACACAAGGGTCGCCTTGCGGCCCCAGATGTCGGAGAGCCAGCCGACCACTCCGCGTCCGATGCCGTTGATGACGGCCATGAGCCCCATAGACGTCGCGGCGACCAGCGGTCCGAAGCCCACCTCCTTGGCGAAGTCCACCTGGAAGGAGATCCCGAAGATGGACACACCCGCGGTCATGACGAGGGTGAACCACATCAGGGGCAGCATTCCCGTCCTGATGGCTGCCTTCGGTGTGAACTGACGTACCGCGGGCGGGTTTTTGGCGAGGCTCACCGCGTCCTTCGAAGCGCCCGACTTCTCCAACGGGTCGACGTCGGAGGGCCACCAGTTCTTCGGTGGGTCCTTGAAGAAGAAGGCACAGGCCAGCACGACGACCAGGATGTAGGCGCCGATCAGGTCGAGGACGCGGTGGTAATTGCCCGTGTCGAAGGCGTAGTTGAAGATGAAGATGAACGGCAGCGAGCCGTAGGCGAATCCGCCGTTGACGAACCCCGTCTTCGCGCCGCGGCGCTCGGGGAACCACTTGGCGACCATGTTGATGCAGGTCGCATAGACGAGGCCGGAACCCACGCCGCCGATGACACCGAACCCAATGATCGCGAGCCATACATTGTGCAGGTGCGACAGGGCGAGGAATCCGACCAGGCACATGAACGACCCGGTGTACATGGCGTTTCGTGCCGTCAGGATGCCCTTCTCGCGCATCCATCCGGCGGGGAACGCCACGCCTGCCTGGAAGAAGACCCAGACACTCAGAATCCAGAAGGTGTTGGACTGCGTCCAGCCGTGGGCGTGGGACAGGGTGTCCTCCGCCGAGCCGAACGCGTACTCGAAGACACTGATGGCCATCATCGCGATCCACGGCAGGTACACCATGATCTTGCGGGAGTGGCCGAGGATGTCCCGGTCCGTCTCGCCCACGCGATAGACGCGGCCGTGCTCGTCGGTGATCTCGCGATACGGGGTGCCGCTCTCCGGCGTCTTGTTGCCTGTGGCGATGGGCTCCGCCGTCATATCAGGCCATCTCCTCACCGAGGGGTTGCGGGTTGGGTTTGATGCCTTTGTCCTTGGGCCTTCCGGGCTGAGAGAGGAAGAGCGCGATGAATCCGGCGAACAGGGAAATGGAGCCGGCCAGCGTGAAGGCCCCGGTGTGGCCCCAGTTGCTCACCACGACGGCGCCCATTCCGGAGCCGAGAAGCCCGGAGACCAGCTTGGAGCTGTAGACCAGGCCGTAGTTGGAGGCGTTGTTGTTCTCGCCGAAGTAGTCCGCCGTCATCGCGGCGAACATCGGGAAGATGGCGCCGCCTCCGAAGCCTGAGATGCTGGAGAAGACGAGGAACAGCGGGAGGTTCTTGATGTCCGCCGACCACAGGATTCCGTACTGGGAAAGCCCCAGGACGATGCAGACGAATATCAGGCAGCGCTTGCGTCCGTAGAGGTCCGAGAGCCAGCCGATGACGCCTCGGCCCGTGCCGTTGACGATGGCCTTCAAGGACATGGCCGTGGCGACGATTCCGCCGGCGAATCCGGCTTCCTTTCCGATGTCCACCTGGAAGGCGATGCCGAAGATGTTCACGCCGGATGTGCACAGCAGGCAGAACCACATCAGCGCGACCCGTCCGGTCTGCCACGCCTCCTTGGGCGTGTACTGCCGCACGGCGGGCGGATTCATCGCCATGGCGCGCCTGGCCCGTGGGTCGTCCGGCGGCCGCAGCGGGTCCACGTCGGCCGGCCACCAGTTCTTCGGCGGGTCCCGGAAGAAGTAACCGGCCACGGCGACCGTCGCCGCCAGGAAGAGGCCGACGCTCACAAGCACCCAGCGGAAGTTCGTCAGGTCCATGTAGCTGGTGAAGATGAACACGAACGGCACCGAGCCGTAGGCGAATCCGCCGTTGACGAATCCGGTCTTTCCTCCCTTCCGTTCGGGATACCACTTGCCGACCATGTTCACGCAGGTCGCGTACACCATGCCGGCGCCCATACCGCTGAACATGCCGAAGCCGATGTAGGCGACGATGACATGTGGCGCGAACGCCAGTGACAGATAACCCAGCAGCGTTCCGACAGCGCCGCACATCATCGCCCAGCGCGCCGGAAGCTTGCCGCTCTCGCGCAGCTTGCCCGCCGGGAAGGCCACCGCGGCCTGGAAGAAGACCCAGACCCCCAGCATCCAGAAGATGTGGGTGTCGCCCCAGGCATGCGCGGTGTGCAGGGTGTCCTCGGCCGACGCGAACGCGTACTCGGCCGAGCTGATGCCCATCATGCCGATCCACGGCAGGATGACCATCCACTTGCGCTTGCGGCCCATGATGTCGATATCGGTCTCGCCGACTCGGTACATCCGGCCGTTGGCGTCCGTCACCTCCCTGTACGGGACGGCTGTGGGTATGTCGGTTGTCGTCATGTTGATTCAGCACCCCTCGCGTCGAAAAGATCCTGGCCAGCGCCCCCTGTCCAATTCCTTTCGTGTGCGCACGGGTCCCGGGGCCGGCCGACGCGCACCGGCGGCCGGCCCCAACACCGGTCACCTCATCGACCGCCCCCCAACAGGCCGGCCGCTCGGGCCCATCGGTACTTCGCGCCGAGCGCGGCCACCGGCTTCTCCGTCGTGTACGGGTACGCCACGACGCCCCGCTCGAAGAGGTATTGGCAGGCCTCCTCCACCTCGACGTCGCCCGCCAGGGATGCCACGACGGGCTTCTCGATGCCGCGCTCACGGAACTCCGCGACCACGCGGGCCGTCAGCTCGGCGAAGACCATGGGCGGGGTGACGATGGTGTGCCAGTAGCCCAGGACGAGGGCGTGAATGCGGGGGTCCTCCAGGCCGAGCCTGATCGTCGCCTCGTACGTCGACGGGGGCTCGCCCCCGGTGATGTCGACGGGGTTTCCCGCCGCCCCGAAGGGCGGGATGAACGCCTTGAAGGACGCGTCCAGGTCGTCGGGGATCTCCATGAGGCGCAGCCCGTTGTCGGTCACCGCGTCGGAGAGCAGGACGCCGGAGCCGCCCGCACCCGTGATGATCACGATGTTGTCGCCCTGCGGGGTGGGAAGCACCGGCAACGCGCGCGCGTACTCCAGCATCTCGTTGAGCCCGGGGGCCCTGATGACGCCCGCCTGCCTGAGGATGTCGTCGTACACGGCGTCATCGCCCGCCAGGGCGCCCGTGTGCGATCCGGCGGCCTTCGCCCCGGCGGCCGTACGTCCGGCCTTCAGGACCACGACCGGCTTCTTCGGGACGGTCGCCCGCGCGGCCTCCACGAAGGCACGGCCGTCCTTGAGGTCCTCCAGGTGCATGGCGATGCACTTGGTGTTGGGGTCCTCGCCGAACCACGTGAGGAGGTCGTCCTCGTCCAGGTCGGACTTGTTGCCGAGCCCGACGATCGCCGAGACGCCCGTCTTCGTAGTGCGCGCGAAGCCGAGGATGGCCATCCCGATGCCGCCGGACTGACTCGTCAGGGCGACCCCGCCCTTGACGTCGTACGGCGTGCAGAACGTGGCACACAGGTCCTGCCACGTCGAGTAGTAGCCGTAGATGTTCGGGCCGAGCAGCCGCACCCCAAGGCGCTCACCGATCTCCACGATCTCGTCCTGGAGGGCGTGTTCACCGGTCTCTGCGAACCCGGAGGGGATCAGGACCGCATTGGGGATGCCCTTGCGACCCACCTCCTCCAAGGCCGACGCCACGAACTTGGCGGGGATCGCGAAGACCGCCACATCCACCTCACCGGGAACGTCCGTGACACTCTTGTACGCCTTGCGGCCCAAGATGTCATCGGCCTTGGGGTTCACCGGATGGATCTCCCCGGAGAAGCCGCCGTCGATGAGATTGCGCATCACCGAATTGCCGATCTTGCCCGGCTCGTTGGAGGCGCCGATCACGGCGACCGAGCGGGGCTCCATCAGCCGCCGCATCGTCGTGAGGATCTCCTCGCGCGTGTACGTAGGGCGCTGCTTCGGAGTCCCTTCGGCGAGGATGACGCGGATGTCCGCGGCGATCGCCCCCTCCGGAGTGGCGATCACCGGGTTGAGGTCCACCTCGGCGATCTCCGGGAAGTCGGTGACCAGTTGGGACACCCGGCGTATCTGCTCGGCGACGGCCCACCGGTCCACCGCAGGCGCGCCCCGCACGCCCCGCAGGATTTCGGCGGCGCGGATCGAGTCGAGCATCGAGGCGGCCTCGTCCGCGTCGACCGGCGCGAGACGGAACGTGACGTCCTTGAGGACCTCGACGAGTACGCCGCCGAGACCGAAGGCGACGACCTTCCCGAACGTCGGATCGGTCACCGCCCCGACGATCACTTCCTGGCCGGAGGGCAGCAGCTCCTGCACCTGGACGCCCTCGATGCGTGCTTTTGGCGCGTACGCGCGCGCGTTCCCGACGATCTCGCAGAAGGCGGCCCGTACGTCGGTGGCGCCCTCCACGCCGACGATGACGCCGCCCGCGTCGGTCTTGTGCAGGATGTCGGGGGAGACGATCTTCATGACGACGGGCCCTTCGAAGCGGGCCGCGTGCGCCACCGCCTCGTCCACGTCCGTCGCCAGCTCCTCGCCGGGCACCGCGATCCCGTACGCGTCCGCGAGGATCTTGCCCTCGGGCGCCGTCAGCGAGGTCCGTCCCTCGGCGCGCACGCTGTCGAGGAGCGTCCGCACCGTCAGTGCGCGGTCTTCGGCCATCACTCAGATCACTCCGTTCGACTTGAGCAGGCGCAGTTCCTCGTCGCCGAGGCCCAGTTCACCGACGAAGACCTCCGCGTTGTGCTCGCCCAGAAGCGGCGAACTGACCACGTTCACGGGGGAGTCCGACAGTTTCAGCGGGGAGCCGACCGTGGTGAAGGAGCCGCGCTGCGGGTGCGCGACCTCGACGACCATCTCGTTGGCGGCCAGCGAGGCGTCCTCGATGATCTCCTTGGTGGAGAGGATCGGGCCGCACGGGATGTTGTGGGCGTTGAGCCGCTCAAGGACGTCCCACTTGGGGAGCGTCGATGACCACTCCTCGATCAGCTGGAACATCTTGCCGAGCTTGGGAAGCCGTGACTCCGGAGAGGCCCACTCGGGGTCCTCCGCGAGCTCGGGACGCCCGATGAGTTCGGTGAGCGGCTGCCAGCCGACGGGCTGCACGATGACGTACACGTAGTCGTTCGGTCCGCCGGGCGCGCACTTGACCGCCCAGCCCGGCTGCCCGCCGCCGCTCGCGTTGCCCGAGCGTGGCACCTCGTCGCCGAAGTCCTCGTTCGGGTACTCGGCGAGCGGCCCGTGCGCCAGGCGCTGCTGGTCGCGCAGCTTGACCCGGCACAGGTTGAGCACCGCGTGCTGCATGGCCACGTTCACGCGCTGCCCGCGACCGGTGTTCTCCCTCTGGAAGAGGGCGGCGAGAATCCCTGCGACGGCGTGGATGCCGGTTCCGGAGTCACCGATCTGGGCGCCCGTGGCGAGCGGAGGACCGTCCTCGAAGCCCGTGGTCGACATGGAGCCGCCCATGGCCTGCGCCACCACTTCGTAGGCCTTGAAGTTGGTGTAGGGGCCGTCTCCGAAGCCCTTGATCGAGGCGTAGACGATCCGTGGGTTGATCTCCTGGATGCGCTCCCAGGTGAACCCCATCCGGTCAACGGCGCCCGGGCCGAAGTTCTCGACCATCACGTCGGAGCGTCGGATCAGCTCGGTGAGCAGCTCCTTGCCGCGCTCGGTCTTGGTGTTGAGAGTGATGCTCCGCTTGTTGCAGTTGAGCATCGTGAAGTAGAGCGAGTCGACGTCGGGGAGGTCACGCAGCTGCTTGCGCGTGATGTCTCCGGATGGCGCCTCCAGCTTCACCACATCCGCACCGAGCCACGCGAGCAGCTGGGTGGCGGAGGGCCCGGACTGGACGTGTGTCATGTCGAGGACGCGTACGCCCTCAAGAGCCTTGGTCGTCATCGCGCGGGCTCCTCACTTGTACATGGTCTGGTTCATGGTTCCGGGGGCGTACGCGTCCGGATCGACCCATACGTTGATCAGCGAGGGCTTGCCCGACTCGCGCGCCCGCTGCAGCGCGGGGCCGATGTCGGCGGGGTCACGGACCTCTTCGCCGTAGCCGCCCAGCATCTGGGCGAACTTGTCGTAGTGGACGTCTCCGAGGGTGTTGCCGATCCGCTGGCGCTCCTCGCCGTACTTGGCCTTCTGGCCGTAACGGATCTGGTTCATCGAGGAGTTGTTGCCGACGACCCCGACGAAGGGCAGGTTGTAGCGGACGAGGGTCTCGAAGTCCCAGCCGGTCAGTGAGAAGGCACCGTCTCCGAAGAGGGCCACCACCTCCTTGTCGGGCCGAGCCTGCTTGGCCGCGAGCACGAAGGGGATGCCGACGCCGAGCGTGCCGAGCGGTCCTGGGTCCATCCAGTGGCCGGGCGACTTGGGCTGCACGACCTGCCCGGAGAAGGTGACGATGTCGCCGCCGTCGCCGATGTAGATCGAGTCTTCGGTAAGGAAGTCGTTGATTTCGCTGACGAGGCGGTACGGATGGATCGGCGAGGCGTCGGACTTCAGATTCGGCAGCCGCTTCTCGATCGCCGTCTGCTCGGCGGCGCGCAGCTCGTCGATCCACTCCTTGCGCTTGGACGCGCCTCCGTTGAGGCGCCCGGACGCGGCCTCGGTGACCGACTTCAGGATCAGCCCCGCGTCACCGACGATGCCCAGGTCGATGTCCCTGTTCTTGCCGACGGTGCGGTAGTCGAGGTCGATCTGTACGACGGTGGCGTCAGGGGAGAGCCGCTTCCCGTAGCCCATACGGAAGTCGAAGGGCGTCCCCACGATGACGATGAGGTCGGCGTTCGAGAAGGCGTACCGCCGCGAGAGCTGGAAGTGGTGCGGGTCCCCGGGCGGCAGGGTGCCGCGGCCCGCGCCGTTCATGTAGGCGGGCACGTTCAGGGTCCGCACCAGCTCGATGGCGGACTCGGTGCCGCGCGTCGTCCACACCTGGCTGCCAAGGAGGATCGCGGGCTTCTCGGCGTGCACGAGCAGGTCGGCGAGCTTCTCGATGGCCTCGGGGTCGCCGGCCGAGCGGGTGGACGCGCGATACTGCCCGGCCTGCGGCACCCGGGCCTTCTCCACCGGCACCTTGGCGTCGAGCACATCGCGCGGTATCTCCAGGAAGGACGGGCCAGGAGCGCCGTGATAGCACTCGCGGAACGCCATCGACACCATGTCGGCGACGCGCGCCGTGTCCGGCACCGTCGCGGCGAACTTGGTGATCGGCGTCATCATGTCGACGTGCGGAAGGTCTTGAAGTGACCCCATCTTGTGCTGGGTGTGCGCTCCCTGGCCGCCGATGAGGAGCATGGGGGACTCCGCGCGGAAGGCGTTCGCGACGCCCGTGACGGCGTCCGTGGTTCCCGGTCCTGCCGTCACCACGGCGCATCCCGGCTTTCCGGTGAGGCGCGCGTAGCCGTCGGCCGCGTGGGCGGCGACCTGCTCGTGGCGTACGTCGACGACATCGATCCCCTCGTCGACGCAGCCGTCGTAGATGTCGATGATGTGGCCGCCGCACAGGGTGTAGATGACCTCCACACCCTCTGCTTTGAGTGCCTTGGCGACCAGATGCCCACCGGAGATGTGGGTTTGGTTCGTGTCGCTGCTGCCGTCGGGCATGGCGAAGTCCTGTCCCTTCGTAGGGGAGTTGGAGCGCTCACACACGCTCACACGCTGCTCGGAGGTGCTCTCGCGGTAGATTGCATACAGTCGACGAATACTGTATGAAGCTTGTTATCCCGCATCCGGTGGGTGGTGTCCAGGGGGCGTGCGGCACTTTTAAGTCAGGAGCCGGAATGGACCTGTTCGAGCACCAGGCAAGGGAACTCTTCGAGGAATACGGCATCTTGGTGCCGCAAGCAGAGGTCGCCGACACGGCGAAGGAGGCACGCGCGGGCGCCGAACGCCTGGGCGGTCGCGTCGTCGTCAAGGCCCAGGTGAAGACCGGAGGACGCGGCAAGGCGGGCGGCGTCAAAGTCGCCGCCGACCCGGCCGCAGCCGAGATCACCGCCCGCCAGATCCTCGGCATGGACATCAAGGGCCACACCGTGCGCAAGGTGATGCTGGCCCAACCCGTGGAGATCGACAGCGAGTTCTACGTCTCGTACGTACTGGACCGCGCGGCAGGGCGCTTCCTCGCGATCGCGTCGGCCGAGGGCGGCATGGAGATCGAGGAGGTGGCCGCGAGCCGGCCGGAGGCCGTCGCGCGCGTAGAGATCGATCCGGCGGCGGGAGTGGACGAGGCGAAGGCGGCCGAGATCGCCGCCGCTGCGGGACTTCCCGAGGCGACTGCCGACGTACTGGTCAAGCTGTGGCAGGTGCTGATCCGCGAGGACGCGCTCCTCGTCGAGGTGAACCCCCTCGTCCGTACGGCGCAGGGAGAGATCCTCGCCCTCGACGGCAAGGTCACCCTGGACGGCAACGCCCGCTTCCGGCAGGCGCGCTGGGGCGCCGACGACTCCGCACACGACGACCCACTGGAATCGGCGGCCGCCTCCAAGGGCCTCAACTACGTGAAGCTCGACGGCGAGGTCGGCATCATCGGCAACGGCGCGGGCCTCGTCATGTCCACCCTCGACGTGGTCGCGGGCTGCGGCGCGCGCCCCGCGAACTTCCTCGACATCGGAGGCGGCGCCTCCGCCCAGATCATGGCCGACGGCCTCTCCGTCATCCTCTCCGACCCCGCGGTCAAGTCCGTCTTCGTCAATGTCTTCGGTGGCATCACCGCGTGCGATGCCGTCGCCGACGGCATCGTCCAGGCCCTGGAATCAGTCCAGTTGACCAAGCCGCTCGTCGTCCGCCTCGACGGCAACAACGCCGTACGCGGCCGCGCCATCCTCGACGAACGCTCCCATCCCCTCGTCCAGCAGGCCACCACTATGGACAGCGCCGCACGCCGCGCCGCCGAACTCGCCGGTCACACCAACGCAGCCTAAGGAGCCGGGACATGGCGATCTACCTCACCAAGGAGAGCAAGGTCCTCGTCCAGGGCATGACCGGCGCCGAGGGCATGAAGCACACCCGCCGCATGCTCGCGGCGGGCACGGACGTCGTCGGCGGCGTCAACCCCCGCAAGGCAGGACGCACCGTCGACTTCGACGACCGCGCCGTCCCCGTCTTCGGTTCGGTCCGCGACGGCATCGAGGCCACGGGCGCAGATGTCACCGTGGTCTTCGTGCCACCCGCCTTCTCCAAGGCGGCGGTCACCGAGGCCGCCGACGCCGGGATCGGCCTGGCCGTGGTCATCACGGAGGGCATCCCCGTACACGACTCCGTCGCCTTCCACGCGTACGCCAAGGAGCGCGGCACCCGCGTCATCGGACCCAACTGCCCGGGTCTCATCACCCCGGGGCAGGCCAACGCGGGCATCATCCCCGCCGACATCACCAAACCCGGACGCGTCGGTCTGGTGTCGAAGTCCGGCACGCTCACCTACCAACTCATTTACGAGCTGCGCGACATCGGCTTCTCCACCTGCGTCGGCATCGGCGGCGACCCCGTCGTCGGCACCACGCACATCGACTGCCTCGCCGCCTTCGAGGACGACCCCGACACCGAACTGATCGTCCTCATCGGTGAGATCGGCGGTGACGCGGAGGAACGCGCGGCCGCCTACATCCAACGGTCCGTCACCAAACCCGTCGTCGCCTACATCGCAGGCTTCACCGCTCCCGAAGGCAAGACCATGGGGCACGCGGGAGCCATCGTCTCGGGCTCGTCCGGCACCGCGCGCGCGAAGCAGGAGGCGCTGGAGGCCGCCGGGGTGCGCGTCGGCGCCACACCTACGGAAACAGCCCGCCTCGTTCTCAACCAGCTCGGGGCGTGATGTCACTCATAGGTGACAGGCCCTGACTGCACTAGCGTCCCCCAGCACACGTGCGGCCTGCGAACTGAGCGGCACCGCACGAGCCATGTACCTCCCGCCCCGACTGTGCACCGTGAGCGGAGACACCCGAATGGCACCCACCTTCACCAACCCCACCCTCACCAACCCCACCCTCACCAACCCCCGCGTCCTCAAAGCCGGAACGGCCTGGTCCGACGCCTGGCGACGCTGCCTCGCCGTCGCGCCCGAGGCCTTCCGCGACGACCGCGTCCTGAACCTCTGGAACGGGACCTGGCATGCGGACGGCCGGGCCCTGCCCGCCACATCCCCCGTCGACGGCAGCCCCATCGCGGGCCCGCCGCGCCTCGACGCCGCCACCGCCCACCAGGCCGTACGCGCCTCACTCGACCAGCACAGGGCCTGGCGCCACGTGCCGTTGGAGGAGCGGCGCGCCCGCGTCGCCGCCGCCCTCGACGCCCTCACCGAACACCGCGAACTGCTCGCCCTCCTCCTCGTCTGGGAGATCGGCAAGCCCTGGCGGCTCGCCCAGGCCGATGTCGACCGGGCCATCGACGGCGTGCGCTGGTACGTCGACGGCATCGAGCCGATGATCGAGGGCCGGACCTCGCTGGACGGTCCCGTATCCAACATCGCGAGCTGGAACTACCCGATGAGCGTGCTCGTTCACGCGGTGTTGGTACAGGCACTCGCGGGCAACGCGGTCATCGCCAAGACCCCGACCGATGGCGGCGTCGCCTGTCTGACCCTGGCGTGCGCGCTTGCCGCCCGCGAAGGCATTCCCGTCACCCTCGTGAGCGGCAGCGGTGGCGAACTGTCCGAAGCGCTGGTCCGCGCGCCGGAGATCGGCTGCGTCTCCTTCGTCGGCGGACGTGACACGGGCGCCGCCGTCGCCACGGCCGTCGCGGACCTCGGCAAGCGGCACATCCTCGAACAGGAAGGACTCAACACCTGGGGCATCTGGAACTACAGCGACTGGGACGCGCTCAGCGCCGTCATCCCCAAGCTCTTCGACTACGGCAAGCAGCGCTGCACGGCGTATCCGCGCTTCGTCGTCCAGCGGGGCCTCTTCGACGAGTTCCTCGCCGCCTACCTCCCGGCCGTCCGCACCGTCCGCGTCGGTCACCCCCTGGCGGTCGAGCACGCCGAAGACCCGTTCCCGCAACTGGACTTCGGCCCGCTGATCAACGCGGCGAAGGCGAAGGAACTGGGCGACCAGGTGACGGAGGCGATCGACCGCGGCGCCGTGCCACTGTTCCGCGGCGCCTCGGCGGGGGACCTCTTCCTGCCGGGCCAGGACACGGACGCGTACGTCCACCCCGTCACGCTCCTCAACCCGCCCCCGTCCTCGCCGCTGCATCACGCGGAGCCGTTCGGCCCGGTCGACACCATCGTCCTGGTCGACACGGAGGCGGAGCTGCTCGCTGCCATGAACGCGTCGAACGGAGCGCTGGTCGCCACGCTGTCGACCGACGACACCGCGACGTACGACCGTCTCGCGCCGCAGATCCGCGCGTTCAAGACGGGGCGTGGCAAGCCTCGTTCGCGCGGTGACAGGGACGAGCTGTTCGGCGGGTTCGGCGCGTCCTGGCGCGGCGCGTTCGTCGGCGGCGAGCTACTGGTGAGGGCGGTCACGCACGGCCCGGCGACGGAGCGGCCGCCGGGGAACTTCCCCAGCTACCACCTGATGGCGTGAGCTGCCGGGAATGGCCTGAGCTGCCTGGGACGGCGTGAACTCCCACCGCCCGGCAGGGGAGCGGCCCTAGCCGATGCCCTGCCGGTCGGGCAGCAGTGCGAACGCGCGGTCCGCGGCCTCCGGGACCGTGCGTTCCACCGCCTGCTCGAGCAGCTCGCGGTGGCGCAGGAGCGGCTCCCTGCGCTCATCGGGCGCGAGCCGCAGCAGGTCGTCGAGGCCGGCCAGCATGCGCCGTGTGACCTGCGGATTGCCGACCGCGCAGCCCCGGATCTCGGCGAACCCGAGATCCACCAGGGCGGTCCAGTCCGGCACGGGCTGCACCATCCGCACCGCCCCGCGCCGGTCACGGTGGCGCAGGGCGCCAAGGGGATACCCGGCCACCGACGCCAGGAACTGGATGATGCGGTCCAGGGCCTGCACGGCGGTGGTCGGGTCGTTCACCGCGGGGGACAGGGCCCGCAGGGCGATGTCGGCGAGCTGGCGAAGACCGAAGCCGAGGTCCTGGTGGAAGGTGCGCTCCACGCCCACGGACACCGTGTACCGCAGCGCGCGCCGCGGCGGCGCCGCCCCGCCGTGGACGGTGAACACAGCAGTCCCCGGCACCATGAAGTCCCCGATGCGTGGCAGCAGCCGCAGCACCACGCCGTGCCGCCTGGCCGCCCGCACGACGCGGGCGATGTGCACGTCCCGCAGGACTCCGGCCCGGCCGTGGTGAGTGATCCGGGCGGTGGCGGGGCCGAGGTGTTCGTCGTCCACCGCGCCTTCGGGCGGGTGCTTCACGGCCACCCGGAACGACTCCCGGGCGATCCGGTCGATGACGAAGCTGATCCGCATCATGCGGAGCGTGCCGTTCACGTACGCCACGAAGAGCAGCAGGCTCAGGAACACCATCGCCATCGCCAGGATCGACTCGACCAGCGGCACGCTCGTCAGGAGCCGCGGATCGCTCTCGCTGTCGAAGGACGTCAGCGTCATCAGGGAGAACAGGAACGTCGCAAGGAAGACGGTGAGCGTGATCTTGGTGATCCGCGACCTGACGTACAGCCGCACCACCCGCGGGCTGAACTGCCCGCTGGCCATCTGCACGGCCACCAGCGAGATGCTGAAGACGACACCGATGAAGGTCATCATGGCCGAGCCGATGGTGCTGATCACCGCCTTGGCGTCCTCGGCGATCCCCATCAGGCTCTTGACGGTGTCGTAGTCCCCGGCGTCCTGCGCCGCGGCCACGATCTGACTGTCCAGCTCCGCCGAGGCCATCCACAGCACCATGGCCCCCACGAGCCCGGCGGTGGGCGCGAACCACATGGTGTCCCGCAGATGCTCGCGCAACGGGGACAACAGCCGAGGCCGCCGCACCTTCACATCACCGAGCACTCCAGTAATCAGACCGTCACTCATGGTGAGACTGTAGATGTGCCGGTGCGCGCCGCCGGGCATCCACCCGGCGGCGTACGGATACGCAGGTGAAAGGCACTCCGAAAGCTTGGTATTGTTGTCCATGTCGCCGCGGGGAACACCCCGCGAACGGCAGACACCTAGTCCGGGTGGCGGAATGGCAGACGCGCTAGCTTGAGGTGCTAGTGCCCTTTATCGGGCGTGGGGGTTCAAGTCCCCCCTCGGACACAAGAGCACAAACGTGGACGGTGCTGACCGAATCTCGGTCAGCACCGTCCACGTTTTCGTGGTCGTCTCAGCCCCACGCGGCCAGAATCCGTCAGGTCGGCTGTATGAAGGCGCGCGGCGCCGGGATCTCAGCGGCGTGGGGGTAGGCGGCCGCCCGGTGCTGGAACGAGAGGATCTTCGGGTTCAGGACGACACCGTCCTGGATCTCGACGGCGTTCCTGATCGTGGCGTCGGCTTCCCATGACGCGGGGCCGGTCATGACCGTGCGCAGGTAGGGGAGGAGCGCCTCGCTGTTCTCCCACGTGGCGGAGTTCCACAGATGGGACGGGCTGTGATCCACCCCGTAGTAGTGGCAGCCGGGTCCGACCAGGTGCATCGGCTCTCCGAAGGTGGTCGGACGGGCCCATTCGAAGCCCATGCCCTCGTCGCAGGAGACGTCGATGAAGAAGGTCCCCGGCCGGAACGAGGCGAGTTCCTGCTCGGTGACGAACATCAGCGGTGCGTCGGTGTCCTGCCGGACGCAGTTGACGATGATGTCGAACCCGGCCAAGTACTCCGCGAGTGGCATGGGGCGGGGCTGGGTGAGTGCCTGCAAGTGGGAAGGGTTGCCCTCCTGCTCAGCGAAGTGTTCCATCACGACCGACGGCATCGGTGAGGCCACCGCCGCCGCCGCGCGCTGGGTGAGCACCGTGACATCGGAGACCCCCATCGCGCCCAGGCCGGTGACCGCTCCGCGCGCCGTGGCACCGAAGCTGATGACCACCGCGCGCAGGCGTCGTCCGTAGCTTCCGGTCAGCCCGCCGAGCTGCAGGGCGTGCAACACCGAGGAGTAGCCGGCGAGTTCGTTGTTCTTGTGGAACACGTGGACGCTGAAGGCGCCCGTGGATGTCCAGTGGTTCATGGCTTCCCAGGCGATGAGGGTCAGCCGTCGGTCGATGGCGATCTGCGTCATCTTCTCGTCCTGGACGCAGTGCGGCCATCCCCACAGCACTTGGCCCTCGCGCAGCCCGGCGACGTCCTCGTGCATCGGCTTGGGCAGCGTCACGATGTCGCACTCGGCGAGGATCTGCTCTCGGGAACGCAGGCCGGCGACTAGCGGTCGCAGCGCCTCGTCGCCGATGCCGAACCGTTCGCCGTAGCCCTCTTCGAGGAAGATTTTCTCGCGTACGTCCGACGCGATCCGGTCGAGGTGGCCGGGGTGCAACGGCAGTCGGAACTCGTTCTCCTTGTGGGAGGAGGCGAGCACTCCCAGATTCATCAGGCCCATGAAGTTCCTCGTCATTGAATTTTTGTCGTTCTTGTCGTCGCTGCCGCGTCCCGCGCGGACGGCGTCCTCGGGAAAGAGGAACGCAGCTACTGCGGGGCGCGGAACGGAATGCGGGCGACGGCGCGACAGTTCGAGCAGGAAAGCATGGGGCGGCTCATTTCCCGCCGGACACGACGTGCTCCGGCATTGCCGTTCCCCGAGGGCGACGCCGAAACGGATGACGGCGTGCGAGGTGCGCTCGGTACTGTAAATGTAACCCGCCGGGGCCCCGAAGCGTCCCGCACCCGTGCTCGCCACCGCCGGGAGCAGGCCCCCGCTGGGCTCAGGCCGTGGCCTCTGACGCCGGGAGCGGGTCGGTGGCCGTTTCGTTGTCGGGGCCGGTTTCCGCCTCGCGTACGGGAATGAACGCCGCGACCACCGCCGCCGCGAGGCCCACCCCGCAGCCCATGAGCATGGCGGCGCGGAAGCCGTTCTCCGACGGGAGGAAATGGCCGCCGAAGCCCGTCGTCATCTGGGCCAGGACCACGCCGATCACGGCCGCCGCCACGGAGCTGCCGATCGAGCGCATCAGGGTGTTGAAGCTGTTGGCCGACGCGGTGGCCGACCGGGGGACCGCGCCCATGATCAGGGCGGGCATGGCGCCGTACGCGAGGCCGACGCCCGTGTTGCAGATGAGCGTCACGACCAACAGGCCCCAGGTCGAGCCCATCAGGAGCAGGGAGGAGCCGTAGCCGACGGAGATGACCAGGGCTCCGACCGACAGCGTCACCTTCGGGCCGCGGGCGGCCGAGAGCTTGGCGCCGAGTGGTGCGAGGGCCATCATCATCAGGCCCGCCGGGGCCATCCACAGGCCCATGGCCATCATCGACTGGCCCAGGCCGTAGCCCGTGGCCTCGGGCAGTTGGAGGAGTTGAGGGACGACCAGAGACTGGGCGTACATCGCGAAACCGACGAGCACCGAGGCCGCGTTGGTCATCAGGACCTGCGGGCGGGCGGCGACGCGCAGATCGACGAGCGGCTCGCCGCTGCGCAGCTCCCACCGGCCCCAGGCCAGCAGGATGATGACCGCGGCGGCGAACAGGCCGAGCGTGGTGCCGCTCGTCCAGCCCCAGTCGGAGCCCTTGGACACGGCGAGCAGCAGACAGACGAGGCCGCTGCCCAGGCCGACCGCGCCCAGGACGTCGAAGCGGGCCGAGTCGGTGCCCACCCGCCCGGCGGGCACGAACAGCCAGGCCAGGACGGCGACCAGAAGGCTCAGGGCGGCGGCGACCCAGAACAGCACGCGCCAGCTGGCGTTCTCGGCGACCGCCGCGGAGAAGGGCAGGCCGAGCGCGCCGCCCACGCCCATGGACGCGCTCATCAGGGCGATGGAGGAGCCGAGCTTCTCCGGAGGCAGCACGTCACGCAGGAGGCTGACGCCCAGCGGCACGACACCCATGCCCAGGCCCTGCAGTCCCCGGCCGACGATCATCGGCACCACGGAGGAGGCCAGCGCGCAGACCACCGAACCCGCGACGAGCGGCACCACGGAGACGAGCAGCATGCGCCGCTTGCCGTACATGTCGCCGAGCCGGCCGGCCACGGGCGTCGCGACCGCCGCCGAGAGCAGGGTGGCCGTGACCACCCATGAGGCGTTCGACGGGCTGGTGCCGAGCATGCCGGGGAGGTCGCCGATCAGGGGCACTACCAGCGTCTGCATGATCGCGGCCACGATGCCCGCGAGAGCGAGTACCCCGACGACGCGCCCTGGGCGGACATCGGGCTTCGAGCTGACCACTGGCTTCTCCCTTGGTTCTTCCGGACGGCCCCGGACGACTTCCAGGCGGCTTCCGGACGAGCGCGTGACCTGGCGGCCATCGCGATATGCACTATACATAGAGCATGCATGATGCACATGCCGAGTACGATGACTCCATGGACACATCCGGTCGTCGCGTCGACAAGCCCGCTGGAAGCAAGGACAAGCCCGTGGGGCAGGTCGAGTTCGAGACGATGCTGCTAGGGCGTCACTCGCACCTGTTCAACCCCCGCACGCGCTCATCCGGCGGGCGCCTCGACCGCAGCGCGTACATCCTGCTCAGCCGCATCCAGATGGACGGCCCGATGTCCATCGGCCAACTCACCGACGCCTTCGGCCTGGACGCCTCCACCCTCAACCGGCAGACCGCGGCCATGCTGCGCGCCGGACTCGTCGAGCGCATCCCCGACCCCGACGGCGGCATGGCCCGCAAGTTCCGCATCTCCGCCGAGGGGGCGCGGCAACTCGACGCCGACCGCTCCGAGTACACCCAGGGTCTGGAGAAGGTCCTGGACAGCTGGTCGCCACAGGACGTGGCGACGTTCGCCGGCTTCCTCCAGCGCTTCAACAGCGACATCGAGCGACTGGAGGGGCATCCGTGGCCGCGACCCTGAACCCCCTTCGGGTCAGGACTTCTTCAGTCCGTCCATCGCCGCGCGCGTGTCGGACTTGAGCATCTCCTCGACCTCCGACGCCGTCGGCGGCTCGGACTTGTCGTCCGTGGCGGCGTACGAGCTCCAGTGCATCTGGAACGTGAACCAGCCCTCGCGCACGGCAAGGGTCATGCCGTTGAGGTCGTCGTCGTCCGTGCCGCTCGTCTCGGTCACCAGGAACGCCTCGTCCCCGATGCCGCTCACGGCCTTGGTCTTGTAGCTGTACGTCTTCTGCGACTGGTCCTCGTACGTCTTCTGCTCCGAGGCGAAGTCGCCCGCCGGGTCGGTCGTCTTGTGCCACCGGGCGGTGGAGTAGACGAAGATGCTCGAGTAGGAGTCGGCGCCCGCTTCCGGGTCCTTGAGCTTGCGGCTGCAGTAGCTCTGGTCGAACGCCTTCTGCCGGGAGGTGTAGTCGGTGATCGCCGTGGAGTCCGAGTCGATCTCGTACTTCTTCTTGAAGGCGTCCAGCGGGGAGACGTCGCAGAGGCTCTTCGTGTACTGGTAACCGGCGAGGTCCGCCTTGGCGTCGTCGCCGCCACCGCTGTCGGAGCCGAGGTTGCCGGTGGCGAAGAGTGCCCCCGCCCACAGGGCCGACGCGACCACGACGCCGCCGACTCCCCACACCCAGCCCGGCGTGGGCTTGCGAGGGCCGGCCGGGGGTCCTGGCGGGGCGGGCGGCTGGCCATAGGGGCCCGGCTGCTGTCCGTACGGGCCCGGCGGCTGGCCGTACGGCTGAGGAGACACCGCGCCCGGTGGCTGCTGATAGGGGTTCGGGGTCTGCTGGTACGGATTGGGTTGGCCAGGTTGGTTGGGTTGGTTCGGCTGGGGGTTCGGTATCGACATAGGCGGCAATGTACCGGGGGCGCGGGGCAGTAAGACCTGGCCCGGCCCTGGTCGGCCCAGGGGTGACCGGCTCAAGTAAGGTCACCCTTAGCTACGTGTTCGCAGTGAACCCCTGGAGGCTCGCCCATGCCGCTCACCGCTCCGCCCGACGGGACGACCCGTCGGCCACCCCGCGTCCCGCGGCCGCGGCCGGTCGAGCGCGCGGACAGTGCGTGGGTGGTCCGGGCCGTGGAGCGGGGCGACTTCTGGGGCGATGTGCGGAAGGCGGGTGGGGCGCCCGTCGTCGAGCCCGACCCGCAGGGCGATGACGAGCACCGGGTGGTCACCTTCCTGTGGCGGGGCACGGACGCGACCCGCGCCGTCCTCGTCATGCCGAACAAGATCGTCGACCCGCGTGACCTGCCACGCAATCTGATGGAACGAGTGCCGGGTACGGACATCTGGCACTGGTCGGTCCGCATGCGCGCGGACTGGCGTGCGACCTACAGCCTGTGCGTGGATGAGGGGGAAGGGCCGGGGACGGACGGCGCGTACTGGCCCTGGCTACGACAGCAGCAGCGCACCGATCCGCTCAACTCGCGTACCCTCGCCCGGCGTTGGGGCGGTGACCCGGTCTCGTACGTCGAGCTGCCGCAGGCGCCGGCCGGCCACGACTGGCAGCGCAGGGACGGCGTCGCGCGAGGCGCCGTCAGCACGCACACCGTCCGCAGCGAACTGCTCGGCAACGAGCGGCAGGTGCATGTGTACGAGCCGCCGGGCGGCGGGCGTGACCTGCCCGTCCTGGTGCTGATGGACGGCGAGATGTGGCAGCCGGGCCTGGATGTCGCGGCGCTCCTCGACAACCTCATCGCCGACGGCCGCATCCCGCCCCTGGTCGCCCTGCTTCCCGAGTCCCTGAGCGCCGACCAGCGCTGGGCCGAACTCGCCTGCAACGAACGGTTCGTCGGATTCCTGGAGACCGAGCTGCTGCCCTGGGCGGGCGAGCGGATCTCCCTGACCGGCGACCCCGCGCGGACCGTCGTCGCGGGCCAGAGCCTCGGTGGCCTCACCGCCGCGTACGCCGCCCTGGTCGCACCGGGGCGGTTCGGCCGCGTCCTCGCGCAGTCGGGGTCCTTCTGGTGGCCCGACGGGCCGGACCTCGAACGCTCCGAGTGGCTGACCGGGCGCATCGCCGCGAGCGAGAAGCTGCCCGTGCGATTCTGGCTTTCGGCCGGTGAGCAGGAGTGGGTCGCGCTGCCCGCCATGCGCAGGCTGCGCGCCACCCTGCGGGACAAGGGGTACGACGACGCCGTGTACCGCGAGTTCAACGGCGGGCACGACTACCTGTGCTGGCGCACCGAACTCGCGGACGGACTCGTCGGGCTGCTCGGCGCGGAGTCCGCCGTGGAGACCGCCGCCGCGTAGCCCTCGGGGACGGCCACGTCCCGCACCGTCCACCCCCGGACACCGAGGGGCGCGGGCCCCGTCCCCACCAGCAGCGACGCCATCCCGTCACCGGCAAGGCCCTCGCCCGTCCCCTTGAGGCACGCCTCCTTGCGGGTCCAGCAGCGGGCGAAGGCCAACGGGCGCTCGGAGGGAGGGAGTTCGGCCAGCTCGGCCTGCTCCTGGGGGTGCAGGGACGCCGCCACGTCGGCCAGCACGCCCGTGGACGGCAGCTTCTCGACATCGGCGCCGACCGGCCGGTCAGCGAAGGCGAGCAGGGCCAGGCCGTCGGTGTGCGACAGCGAGAAGTGCGGGCCCAGCCCTCCGGCGACGGCGGGGCGGCCGTGCGGGTCGCCGCACAGCGGGCACGGCAGCCGCACAAGATCCACCGCCGCCGGATCGACGCGGAGGTACGCGCCGAGCCGCCGACGCAGCGCCGAGTGCGCCGCCGCGTACAGCTCCTGGTCCGCCGGGCGCCGCAACGCCGCAGCCCGGCGCCGCTCATCGGCGTCGAGGAGCGACACGTCGAGCGGGGCCGGGCGGACGAGCTGGATCTCCGTCACGCGGGCGGATCCTGGAGGCGGGCCACACAACGGCCGTACGTCTCGGGGCCGTACACCGGGGTCCAGCCGGCGGGCGCGCCGCGGAAGACCGGCCACAGGGAGTACTCGCCGAGCGCGTTCTCCAGGATCAGGTGAGTCGGCTCGGTGTCGGTGTCGGCCGGGTCGAACGGGCCGGGTGTGGTCGTCATGCGTGGTCCAGCTCCTTGAGGCGGGCGGCGAGGACGGCGCAGACCTCGTCCAGGCGGCGCGGCTGGGTCAGCTCCGGGTGCAGGCAGTCCACGTCGTGGTTGCTGATCGAGCCGCCGACGTACGGTGCCCAGGCCTCCCTCGTCAGCCAGTCCTCGGCGCGCGGCGCGGCTGCCGTGAAGAACAGGGCGTCACCGTCGAAGGCACGGTGCTCGTGCTCGCGCATCAGGCGGGCGTTGTTGACCACGATGTCGAGGACCGCCGAAAGCGTCCGGTCGGGCAGTCCCGCCAGGGCGCTGCCCTCGCGCTGCAGCGTGGCAAGCACGTCCTCTCGGGTCAGCTCGTCCGTCAGGTCGTAACCCGCCATCCGCAGAAGCGCCTTCAGGGCGTCCGCCTCCGCCGGGACCGCCGAGTCGCGCCACTGGTCGGACGGGTAGGCGTCGAGGAGCGCGAGCAACTCGACCTGCTCGCCCGCCTCCTGGAGCAGTACGGCGACCGTGTGGGCGAGGACACCGCCCACCGACCAGCCGAGCAGCCGGTAGGGGCCGTGCGGCCGCACGGCGCGCAGCGCGTCGACGTACTCGGCCGCCATCTCCTCCATGGTGTCGGGGAGTTCACCATCGCCGTGCAGACCGCGCGCCTGGAAGCCGTACACCGGCTGGCCCGGGTCGAGCCGCGAGAGCAGCCCCGAGTAGCACCAGCTCATGCCGCCCGCCGGGTGAAACGCGAACAGCGGGGTGCGGTCGCCGCCCGCGCGCAGCGGAAGCAGCACGTCCAGGGCGTGGTCGGCCTCGGTGTGGTCCGCGTCCAGGTGGACGGCGAGCGCCGCCGGGGTCTGCGCCTGGAAGAGCGTGCCGATGGTGAGCTCGGCGCCCAGCGTGTCGCGGACCCTGGCGACCAGGCGGGCCGCCAGGAGCGAGGTGCCGCCGAGGTCGAAGAAGGCGTCGTCCACGCCGAGTTGGGGCACACCGAGGATCTCGGCGAAGAGCCGCGTGAGAGTCTCCTCGCGGTGGCCGCTGGGCACCCGGCCTCCGTCCCCCGACCCCTCGAAGGCGGGGGCGGGCAGGGCGCGCCGGTCCAGCTTGCCGTTCGGGCTGAGCGGGAAGTCGTCCAGGACGAGGATCGCGCCCGGCACCATGTAGTCGGGCAGCGTGCGGGTGAGCCGGGCGCGCAGCTCCTCGGGGTCGGCGACGCCTCCGGTGTCCGAGGGCGTCACGTACCCGACGAGCCGCTGGTCGCCCGGACGGTCCTCACGGACCAGAACACTGGCCGCGCCCACCGCCGGATCGGACGCCAACTCGGCCTCGATCTCGCCCAGTTCGATGCGTAGGCCGCGCAGCTTCACCTGGTGGTCGGTGCGGCCCAGGTACTCGATCTCGCCGTGCTCGGTCCAGCGCGCCAGGTCGCCCGTGCGGTACATGCGGGTTCCGGGCGGGCCGTAGGGGTCGGCGACGAAACGGGACGCGGTCAGTTCCGGCCGCCCCAGGTACTCAGCTGCCAGCTGGGTCCCCGCCAGGTACAACTCGCCCTGGATGCCGGGCGGGCACGGCTGGAGCGCCGCGTCCAGGACGTACAGACGCGTGTTCCAGACGGGCTTTCCGATCGGCACCGGGCCCGTCGCGTCGGTGGCGCACGGGTGGTAGGTGACATCGACGGCGGCCTCGGTCGGACCGTACAGATTGTGCAGCGGTACGCCGTCGAGCACCCGCCCGAACTCCCGCACCGTCTCGCGCGGCAATGCCTCGCCGCTGCAGAAGACGTGCCGCAGGCACGCGCAGTCCGCCGCGGCCGGTTCGGAGAGGAACACCTGGAGCATCGACGGCACGAAGTGGCAGACGGTGACGTCCTGTTCGCGGATGACGCCCGTGAGGTACGCCGGGTCCTTGTGACCGCCCGGCTCGGCGACGACGAGCGTGGCGCCCACCCGCAGCGCCCAGAAGAACTCCCACACCGACACGTCGAACCCGGACGGTGTCTTCTGCAACACCCGGTCACCGGGGGCGAGTTCGTACTGAGCCTGCATCCAGCGCAACCGGTTGTCGATCGCCGAGTGCGGCACGACGACGCCCTTGGGTCGGCCGGTGGACCCGGACGTGTAGATGACGTAGGCGGGGTGGTGCGGGGTGAGCGCGCGTGGCGGGTCGTACGTGCCGTACGGCGTCGTGTCCAGGCGGTCAAGGGCTACGAGCGGAACGCCCGACGCGGGCACCCGGTCGGCGCGGTCCGCGATCACGCAGGCGGGGCCCGCGTCCTCCAGCATGTAGGCGAGGCGGTCCGCCGGATAGTCCGGGTCCAGCGGGAGGTAGGCGCCGCCCGCCTTGAGCACGGCGAGGAGCGTGATCACCAGGTCCAGGGAGCGGGGCACGGCGACCGCGGCGAGCGCGCCGGGACGTACGCCGACCTCGATGAGGTGGTGGGCGAGCCGGTTGGCGCGGGCGTTCAGCTCGGCGTAGGTCAGCTCCTGGTCGCCGAAGACCAGGGCGGTGGCGTCCGGGGTGCGGACCGCCTGGCCCTCGATCGGGCCGATCAGCGTGGTGGGCGGCACCGGGTGGGCGGTGGCGTTGAACTCGTCGACCACCAGGGAGAGTTCGACGCGGCGGGCGATCGTGTGCTCGGCGAGCGGCGTGTGTGGCCCCGCGTCGGCGATGCGTTCCAGGAGCTCCATGAACCGCGCCTGGTGGACGCCGAGTTCGTCTGCCTCGTACAGGGCGGGGTTGCCGTCGTAGTCGATGCGCAGGCCGCTGCCGTCGGCGCGGTCGTAGACGTTGACCGTGAGGTCCTCGACCGGTCCCGCCGACAGGTTGTGGGCGTCCGTGCGGGCGCCCGCGAAGGTCAGGCCGTAGTCGAACGGCATGACGTTGACCAGCGGCCCGACCAGGGACCTGCCGTCGCCGAGCAGGCCAAGGTCGCGGCGGATGTCCTCGTAGCGGTAGCGCTGGTGGCGGCGGGCGGCGCGGATGCCGAGCACCACCTGCCGGGTCAGTTCGGCGAAGGTGGCCTGCGGGGTCACGGTGAGCCGCAGCGGCAGCACGTTCATCACCATGCCGGGCACGCGAAGGGCGACCGAACCCATGCGGCCCATCATGGGCAGGCCGAGCACCACCTCGGCGGAGCCGGTGGCACGGGAGACGTACAGCGCCTGCGCGGCGACGAGCACCTCCGGCCAGGTCGCCCGCATCGAGGACGCCGAATCCCGCAGCCGCGATGTCGCCTCGGGGGAGAGGCGGGCGCTGCGGCGGTGGAAGGTGCGCGACGGCAGCGCGGTGCGCCCGGCCAGGTTGGGGGCGTCGGGGCGGTCGGCGAAGGCGCCGTCCCAGTACCGGCGGTCGGTCTCGAACGTCTCCGACGCGCGGTACGCGGTGTCCTCGGCGACCAGGTCCGCGAGGCGCCCGAAGGGGCTCTCACCCGGCGTCTCACCCGCGGCGAGCGCGGTGTAGACCTCGGCGGTGCGGCGGGCGAGCAGCGAGTAGCCGAAGCCGTCCATCACGATGTGGTGCACCCGCTGGTACCACAGCCAGCGCTCGTCGCCGACGCGGAACAGCGCGTGCGCGAACAGCGGCCCGGCCGCCAGGTCGAACGGCGTGGCCAGGTCCTCGCGCATCCACGCCTGCGCCTCGGCGTCCGGGTCGGACGCGGCGCGCAGATCACGCACCATCAGCGGCAGCGTCGGTTCGACGACCTCCAACTGGCGCGGCCCGTCTGCCCCTTCGATGATCCTCACGCGCAACGCGTCGGCCTCGGACACCACCTGACGCAGCGTCCGCGCGAAGACGGACGGGTCGATGGGACCGTGAATCTCCAGGCACTCGGCCGTGTTCTGGGCCGGGCTCCCGGGGTCGAGCGCCTGCGCGAACCACATGCCCGACTGGGCAGCGGTGAGCCTCATGTGGAGGCTCCCAGAATCGGCGCCCAGGCCTCGATGGCGGGCTGCTCGGCCAGGTCCACGAAGGTGGCGGTGATGTCGTGCTCACGGCGCCAGCGCTCGATGAGCGACATGATGCGCACCGAGTCGAGGCCGTAGTCGACGAGGTTCTCGTCGACGGGGATGTCGGCCGGGTCCTCGCCGAGGACATCGGCGACGTCGGCCCGTATGAGTTCCACGCTGAGCGCCATGTCAGATTCCCTTCAGAACCGCGTCGGTGGTGGTGACGACCGCGCAGCGTCCTGCCGCGTAGCGCAGCGCCATGTCGTGGTCCTCGCGGGAGAAGTCGGCCACGGCGTCCGCGACGACGAACGCCTGCACGTCACGCATCCACGCGTCGGCGGCGGTCATCAGGACGCCGATGTGCGCGTACACGCCGACGATGACGATCTGGTCCCGGCCCGCCTCGCGCATGCGCTCCTCGAGGTCGGTACGGACGTACGCGCTGTACTTCCACTTCGTGAGCACGGTGTCGCCGGGCTCCGGCGCGACCGGGCCCGCGATCGCCTTCGCGTGCTCGTCGTCGGGCAGTCCGGGGCCCCAGAAGTCCTGCTGCAGGCCGCGCTCGGCCGGCGTCTGGCCGCCCGGCTGCGCGGAGTACAGGACGGGGATGCCGGACGCGCGCGCCGCCTTCGCCAACTCGCCGACGTTGGCGAGGAGTTCCGTGGTCGGAGAGGTGTCGGGCGTGTAGGCGGTCAGGAAGTGGTTCTGCAGGTCATGGACGAGCAGCACCGCCCGCTGCGGGTCGATGGTCCACTCGACCCGGTTGTCGGGCAGCTCTTCGGGCGAGGGCATCGGGTACGGCGTGACGGCGGGGAGCGCCATGGTGGGGGCCTTTCGGGAAACTCAAGGAAAGCTGGGTGGATCGGAGTGCTGCCGGGCAGGGGTCAGCTGCCCGGAGCTGAGGGCGGGGGTCAGCCGCCCGGGGCCGCGGCGGTCGTCCGCTGGTCCTTCTTGCTGATCTTGCCGATGCCGGTCTGCGGGAAGGCGGTCACGAACTCGACCCGGTCGGGGACCTTGTACGCGGCCAGACCACGCTCCCGTACGAACTTCTTGATGACGACGGGCTTCAGCGGCTCGGCCTCCGCGCGCAGGATCACGTACGCGAGGGTCCGCTCGCCGAGGTACTCGTCGGGGACGGCGACGACCGACACGTCATGGACGTGGGGGTGGGCGAGGATGATGTTCTCGACCTCCTCCGGTGCGATCTTCTCGCCGCCGCGGTTGATCTGGTCCTTCGCCCGGCCCTCCACCACCAGATGACCGGTGGGGGTGCGGCTCACGATGTCGCCGGTGCGGTAGAAGCCGTCGGCGGTGAACGAGCGGGCGTTGTGCTCGGGCGCGCGCCAGTAGCCGCGGATGGTGTACGGGCCGCGGGTCAGCAGGTGGCCCGCATCGCCGTCCGGTACGTCCTGGTCGAGGTCGTCGACGATGCGGATCTCGTCGTCCGGGGAGATCGGACGGCCCTGCGTGGTGACGATCGTCTCCGCCGGGTCGTCCAGACGCGTGTAGTTGACCAGGCCCTCGGCCATCCCGAAGACCTGCTGAAGGGTGCAGCCGAGCGCCGGGGCGACCCGGCGCGCGGCCGACTCGCTGAACTTCGCGCCACCCACGAGGAGTACGTCGAGGCTGGAGATGTCGTACGGCGTGGAGCGCCCCGCGTCCGTCCACACCAGGGCGAGCGGCGGGACGAGACCGGTGATCGTCACCCGTTCCCGCTCGATGAGGGGGAACGCGGTGTCCGGGTCGGGCTGCGGGCACATCACGACACGGCCACCCGCGTAGAGCAGGCCGAGCGAACCGGGCGACGAGAGAGGGAAGTTGTGGGCCGCGGGCAGTGCCACGAGGTAGACGGAGTCCTCCGTCACACCACAGAGTTCGTTCGAGCCCCACAGCGAGTACATGTAGTCGTCGTGGGTGCGGGGGATCAGTTTGGGTACGCCGGTGCTGCCGCCCGACAGCTGGAGGAACGCGAGGTCGGACGGGGCGGGCCCGTCGATCTCGATCGGCTCGCGCGGTACGTCGGCGAGCGCGGTGTGCTCGCCGGGGTCGCCCACCACGAACACCTCGCGCAGCGTGGGCACTTCGGCGCGGATCTTCGATGCGAGGTCACGGTGGTCGAAGCCGCCGAGCCGGTCCGGGATGACGTAGGCGACGGCCTCGGTGAACTCGCAGAAGTAGTGGATCTCCGTCTCGCGGTGCGCGGGAAGCGCGAAGACCGGCAGGGCGCCGATCCGGAAGAGCGCGAAGATCACCTCGAAGAACTCGGCGATGTTCGGCAGCTGGACGACGACCCGGTCACCCTTGGCGATGCCGCGAGCGGCGAACCCGGCGGCCAACTGATCGGCGCGTACGTCGAGTTCGCCGTACGTCCAGTTCCGGTCCCCGTCGGTGACCGCGACCCGCGCCGGGTGCGCGTCGGCGCGCTCGCGGAGCATGCCGCCGAACGTCTCGCCGCGCCAGTACCCGGCCGCGCGGTACCGCTCGGCGAACACCTCAGGGATGCGCGGCGCGTCTCTGCGGCTGTCTTCTCTGTGATTGTCCGCCGTCGTCATCGGTCGACCCCCACCGCATCCAGGAACGTACGGAACTTGGCGCCCGTCTCGGCCCGTTCGGCCTCCGGCGAGGAGTCGGCCACGACGCCCGCGCCCGCGAAGAGCCGCAGCTGTCCGCCGCCGCTCCGCGTCTCCTCGGCCTCGGCGCAGCGGATCGTGACGACCCACTCGCCGTCGCCGCGCGCGTCGCTCCATCCCACCATGCCGGTGTAGTGGCCGCGGTCGAAGGGCTCAAGCTCGCCGATCACGTCACGGGCGTGCCCGGTAGGGGTACCGCAGACAGCCGGAGTCGGGTGCAGGGCGGTGGCCAACTCCAGGGCGGAGGTGGCCGGTTCGGCAAGCTCGCCGGTGACGGTCGTCGACAGGTGCCACATGGTGGCGGTGCGGACCAGGGTGGGCCGTTCCGGCACGTCGAGCTCGGTGCAGAACGGGGCGAGGGCCTTGTGCACGGCGTCCACGACGACGGCGTGCTCGTGCAGGTCCTTCGCCGATTCGAGCAGCGCGGCGGCCCGGCGCACGTCCTCGGCGAGGTCCGCCGAGCGGGGCGTCGAACCGGCCAGGGGGTTGGCGGTCAGGCGGTTGCCGTGCCGGGAGACGAGCAGCTCCGGGCTTGCGCCGAGGAGGGTGCGGCCCGCGCCCGTGGGCACGGCGAACGAGTAGCCGCGCGGGTCGCGGCGGGCCAGGCGCTGGAGCATGGCGGGCAGGTCGAGCGGGCTGTCCGTGGACAGCTCCAGGGTGCGGGCGAGGACGACCTTGTCGAACTCACCGCTCCTCATGCGCGCCACGGCGGCCTCGACCGAAGCGGCGTACTCCGCACCCGAGGGAGCCTCGCGCACTTTCCAGCCGCCGGCCGTGGCGGGCGGCTCGGTGGGCAGCGCGACGAGCGGGTCGGTGCGCAGCGCGGG
>NZ_BAAAUG010000156.1:0-73193 GCF_039533825.1 Streptomyces rectiviolaceus | reverse complement strand
GGCGCCGGCGAAGCCCGGCGGGGGAGGCGGTGGACCGCCCGGCGCTCCACCCGGCGGCGGACCGCTCGGGTGATGTGCGGCCGGGGACCAGCCGGTGGCCGGTCCGTGCCCCGGCTGATGGGGCGGCGGCAGCGGAGGCCCCACTGCGTGCTGCATCCGGTGCCACTCCGTCTCGTGCGACTGACGCTGGTCGGGCGGCGGCCGGGGCCACCCGTTACCGAACGGTACCGTCCCCGGCCGACGTTGTGTGAACGGCCGGGGAGGCCGCAGGGTGCCCGTGGCTTGTTCTGGTGGGCCGATTCCGCGCTCCTGGAGCGCTACTTCGCCACTTCGCCGTACGCGGCGAGCAGCACCGCGGGGTCGGGGCCCTCCAGGACGGTCGGCTTGCCGAGGCCGTCCAGGACGATGAACCGCAGCAGGTCACCGCGGGACTTCTTGTCGACCTTCATGGTCTCCAGGAGCTTGGGCCACTGGTCGTAGCGGTAGCTCAGGGGCAGGCCGACCGACTCCAGGACGGTGCGGTGCCGGTCGGCGGTCGCGTCGTCAAGACGTCCTGCGAGGCGGCCGAGTTCGGCCGCGAAGGCCATGCCCACGGAGACCGCGGCGCCGTGCCGCCACTTGTAGCGCTCGTTCTTCTCGATGGCGTGGGCGAGGGTGTGGCCGTAGTTGAGGATCTCGCGCAGGCCGGACTCCTTGAGGTCGCCGGAGACGACCTCCGCCTTGACCTTGATGGAGCGCTCGATCAGCTCTGCGGTGTGCGGCCCCTGCGGGCTGCGCGCCGCCTGAGGGTCCTCCTCGATCAGTTCGAGGATCACCGGGTCGGCGATGAAGCCGGCCTTGATGATCTCCGCGAGGCCCGACACGAAGTCGTTGACCGGCAGCGAGTCGAGCGCGGCCAGGTCGCACAGCACACCCGTCGGCGGGTGGAAGGAGCCCACGAGGTTCTTGCCCTCGGCGGTGTTGATGCCGGTCTTGCCGCCGACTGCGGCGTCCACCATGCCGAGCACGGTGGTCGGGACGGCGATCCAGCGGACCCCGCGCAGCCAGGTCGCGGCCACGAACCCCGCGAGGTCCGTGGTGGCGCCGCCGCCGACGCCGATGATGACGTCGCTGCGGGTGAAGCCGGACTGGCCGAGCGCCTTCCAGCAGTACGCGGCGACCTCGGCGGTCTTGGCCTCCTCGGCGTTCGGCACCTGGATGGCCACGACCTCGAAGCCCTGTCCCGCCAGGTCTTCGCGCAGCGCGTCGCCCGTATCGGCGAGCGCCTCGGGGTGGATGATCGCGACGCGCTTGGTGCGCTCGCCGATCAGGCCGGGCAGCTCACCGAGGAGCTGCCGCCCGACGAGGACCTCGTACGGATCGGTGCCCGCGGTGCCGCCGACCTGGATACGGGTGGGCGTCTGCCCCGACGTCTCAGCCATCTCCGTCATGCTTCCTTCAACTCCAGTGCGTCGAGGACCGCTTGGGCGACCTCTTCGGGGGTGCGGTCGTCGGTGGCGACGACGGCGCGGGCGACTTCGGCGTAGAACTGGCGGCGGGCGTCCATCAGTTCACGCCACTGCTTGCGCGGGTTGACCGCGAGCAGCGGGCGCGCGACGTTCAGGCCGGTGCGCTTGACCGCCTCCTCGACGTCCATCGACAGATAGACGACGGGGTGCGGGGCGAGGAGCGCGCGGGTCGACTCGTCGAGGATCGCGCCCCCGCCGAGCGCGAGGATGCCCTCGTGCTCGGCGAGCGCCGTACGCACGGCCTGCCGCTCCAGGTCGCGGAAGTGGCTCTCACCCTCGTCCACGAAGATGTCCGCGATCTCCCGGCCCTGTGCGGCCACGATGTCGGCGTCGGTGTCGCGGTAGACGGTGCCGAGGCGCTCGGCGAGCAGTGCGCCCACCGTCGACTTGCCCACGCCCATCGGTCCGACCAGAACGATCTGCGGGCCGGTCACCGGATCTGGAGGTTGTCGAGGTACGACGTCACGTTCCGCCGGGTCTCGGGCACGCTGTCGCCGCCGAACTTCTCGGCGACGGCGTCGGCCAGGGTCAGCGCGACCATCGCCTCGGCGACGATGCCGGCCGCCGGGACCGCGCACACGTCGGAGCGCTGGTGGTGCGCCTTGGTGGCCTCACCGGTGGCGACGTCGACGGTGGCGAGCGCGCGCGGCACGGTCGCGATGGGCTTCATCGCGGCGCGTACGCGCAGCAGTTCACCGGTGGTCAGGCCGCCCTCGGTGCCGCCCGAGCGGCCGGAGGTGCGCTTGATGCCCTCGTCGGTGGAGACGATCTCGTCGTGCGCCTTGGAGCCCGGCACGCGCGCGAGGTCGAAGCCGTCGCCGACCTCGACGCCCTTGATGGCCTGGATGCCCATGAGCGCGGCGGCGAGCCGCGCGTCGAGCCGCCGGTCCCAGTGCACGTGCGAGCCGAGGCCCACGGGCACGCCGTACGCGAGAACCTCGACCACACCCCCCAGGGTGTCGCCGTCCTTGTGGGCCTGGTCGATCTCGGCGACCATCGCCTTGCTCGCGTCCGCGTCGAGGCAGCGCACCGGGTCGGCGTCGAGCTTCTCGACGTCGGCGGGGGTCGGGTAGACGCCGTAGGGCGCCTTGGCCGCCGCCAGCTCCGTGACGTGGCTGACGATCTCGATCCCGGCCGTCTCCTTCAGGTACGAGCGGGCGACCGCGCCGAGCGCGACGCGGGCCGCGGTCTCGCGGGCGGAGGCACGCTCCAGGATCGGCCGGGCCTCGTCGAAGCCGTACTTCTGCATACCCGCGAGGTCGGCGTGGCCGGGCCGTGGCCGGGTCAGCGGGGCGTTGCGGGCCAGGTCGGCGAGGATCTCCGGGTCGACCGGGTCGGCCGCCATGACCTGTTCCCACTTGGGCCACTCGGTGTTGCCCACCATGATCGCGATGGGCGAGCCCATGGTCAGGCCGTGCCGGACGCCGCCCAGGAAAGTGACCTCGTCACGCTCGAACTTCATGCGCGCACCGCGCCCATAGCCGAGGCGCCGCCGGGCCAGGTGGTCCGCCACCATCTCTGTGGTGATCGGCACGCCGGCGGGAAGACCCTCCAGCGTCGCGACAAGTGCGGGTCCGTGGGACTCTCCCGCGGTCAGCCAACGCAACCTGCTCAACGGTGCTCCTCATGCTCGCGCCTGGAACTGCGTGGCACGGCCGGGTGCGCGGCCCTGGCCCGCCACCCCTGATCCTCCCACGCCGGGCGGCGGGACCTGGCCTCCGGTCCAGCAAGCGGACGCTCTAGCGCGCGGCCAGCGCGTGTTCCCCGGCCTTGCGCATGGCGGTCAGCGGCGCGGGCGTGCGCCCCGTCATCTGTTCGACCTGCAACACGGCCTGGTGCACGAGAAGGTCGAGGCCGCTCACGACGGCCCCGCCGTACATCGACCAGCGGGCCGCCAGAGCGGTGGGCCACGGGTCGTACAGGACGTCGAAGAGCGTCGCGGGCCGCTCGGGCACGGCGGCCGACAGCGCGTCGGTGGCACCGGCCGGAGTCGTGGCGATCACCAGTGGCGCGCTCAGCGCCCGCTCGGCGTCCGCCCAGTCCTCCGTGCGCACGTCCACGTCGAGCCGCTCGCCCCATTGCCGCATCTCGGCGGCGCGCGCCTCGCTGCGTACGTACGCGACGACCTCGCCCGTGCAGATCCGCGCGAGCGCGGCAAGGGCGGACGACGCGGTGGCGCCCGCGCCGAGGATCGCGGCCGAATCGACCTGCTCGATGCCGCGTTCCCGCAGGGCGGCGACCATGCCGGGGATGTCGGTGTTGTCGCCGACGCGGCGGCCGTCGTCCGTCAGGACGACGGTGTTGACCGCCTCGACGGAGGCGGCGGTCTCGCTGACCTCGTCGAGCAGCGGGATCACCGCGCGCTTGAGCGGCATCGTCAGCGAGAGCCCGGCCCACTCGGGGCCGAGCCCCTGCAGAAAGCCGGGCAGGGCCGCCTCGTCGACGTCGAACAGGTCATACGTCCAGTCGACAAGGCCCAGCTCCCCGTATGCGGCGCGGTGCAGCACCGGGGAGAGGGAATGGGCGATGGGTGAGCCGAGGACTGCGGCTCGGCGCTGGGTGCTCATCAGCCGGAATTCTTCTTCTGTTCCTCGAGGTACTTCTGACGGTTACGCTCGTGCTCCTTATTCGTCTCGGCGAACAGCGTTTCGTCCGCATTGATGGAGACGAAGTAGTACCAGTTCCCCTTGGCCGGGTTGAGTGCGGACTTGAGCGCCTCGTCACCGGGGTTACCGATCGGCCCAGGAGGCAGGCCCTTGATCTTGTACGTGTTGTACGGGTCGTTGAACTTGCGAAGATCGTCGACCGTGCCGGTTTCCAGGGTGCTTTCGGCCTTGGCGTAGTTCACCGTCGAGTCGAAGTCGAGGAGTCCGTAGGTCTCGGTGTTGTTCGGCTTGAGGCGGTTGTAGACGACCGTCGCGACCTTGTCGAAGTCGTGCTTGTACTTGCCTTCCGCCTGAACCAGGCTCGCCACCGTGAGCACCTGCAGCGGGTCCTTCAGGTTCAGCTGAGCGGCCTTCGTCTTCAGACCCAACTCGTCGTACTTCACGGTGGCGTGGGAGACCATCTTCTTGAGGACGGCCTCAGGCTTCTGGCCCTTGGCGACCGGATAGCTGGAGGGGTAGAGGAAGCCTTCCAGCGGGTCCTTGATGTCCTTGTTGGTGTTCGCCCAGTCAGGAAGACCGAGAGACTTCCATTCCTTCTTGGCGACACCTTCGGTGGTGCCCTTGTCGAGCTTCAGGCGCGTATCGATCTGGTTGTAGACCCACGAGTTCCGCTTACCCTCGGGAATGATGAGGTTGTTGCGGCTCTTCGGGCTCAGCATCAGTTCGACGGCGCTCTTGGCCGACATCTGCTTCTTCAGGACGTAGACGCCTTCCTGAATGGTATTGCCGTCAGGATTCTGCGCCTGCGCGGAGACAAAGGCGTCCACGCTCTTGACGACCCCGGCGTCCTTCAGTTTCTGACCGATCACATAGCCGCCGGATCCCTTCGGGATGTCGACGGTCGCGAGGCCCGTTCCCTCGCCCGCGTAGTCCGGCGACGTACCGAATCGGTCTTGGTAGAACTGATAGCCGAAATAGCCGACCCCGCCGAGACCGCCGGCGAACACCAGCGTCACGACCAGGCAGGCGCAGCCGCTCCTGCGCTTCTTCGGCTTCTTGCCGCCCCGGCCGCCTCGACGGTCCCCACGGCGGCCCGGAGGCTCGTCGCCGTTCTCGTCCTCGTCGTCATCGGCACCGGAGAAGAACGCGTGCTCGCCCTGGTCCGGGCCCGGGTCCCAGTCCTGCTGCGGCTCGGGGGCGGCGCGGCGGCGGGACGGCGGCTCCGGCGGGGGGTACGCGTCGGGAGTGCCGTAGTAGTCCGGGCTCTCCGCGCCGTAGCCGCCCGGCTGGTTGCCATAGGGGTCCGACGGGTCGGCGGTGTACGGGACCTGGCCGTGCTGGCCGGTGTCCCAGCCGCCGTTGTACTGCTGCTCAGGACCGCCGTTGTACTGCTGCTCCGGGCCGCCGTTGTACTGCTGCTCCGGGCCGCCGGGCCCGCCGTACTGCTGCTGACCGTAGGCCTGCTGCTGGCCCGTGCTCCAGTCGTCGTACTGCGCCTGCTGCGGCTGCTGAGGGTGGTACTGCCCCTGGCCGCCGTAGGTGGACTGGCCGCCCGAGGGCTGCTGTCCTCCCCATCCGCCGTCCCCGTACAACGGGTCCTCGGGATGCCACGGTTCGGAGCCTGGGCCCCGGCCATACTCAGTCATCGATCCCCTACATGCCGCGAGGCGGGGCCGCCGTCTGAGTTGGTCGGGCAACCGTTCCGCCTCTTGATGCTGTGCGGCAGCTGTTCGAACACCGCCGCATCGCGCGGAACGTTACCGTATCGCGATCAGATGACCACTTCGACGCCCTCGCCCGGAGCTTTACCTGACGCCCGTTCGGACTCCAGTGCCTGCTGAAGGATGATGACGGCCGCCGCCTGATCGATGACAGACCTGCCCTTTTTGGACTTCACGCCCGAGGCGCGCAGCCCCTGACTGGCCGTCACTGTGGTCATCCTCTCGTCCACGAGCCTCACCGAAATGGGGGCGACCAAGCGGGCGAGGTCCTGTGTGAAGGCGCGGACCTTGGCGGCCGCGGGCCCCTCGCCACCGTTGAGGGAGCGAGGGAGACCGACGACGATCTCGATCGGTTCGTATTCGTCGACGAGCTGCTTCAACCGGCGCTGAGCCGCCGGGACATCGCGTCCCGGCACCGTCTCCACCGGAGTGGCGAGGATCCCGTCGGGGTCGCACGAGGCGACTCCGATCCGGGCGTCGCCGACGTCGATGGCCAGACGTCGGCCCCTGCGCATGCCCCCTGCTGAGTCGTCCATCAGGCCGTCTCTGCCACGAGGCGCTCGACGGCGGCCATGGCGTCACCGATGGCCGTGGCGTTCTGGCCGCCGCCCTGGGCGACGTCCGGCTTGCCGCCGCCACCGCCGCCGAGGGTCTTGGCTGCCGTACGGACGAGGTCGCCGGCCTTGAGGCCGCGCTCGCGGGCGGCTTCGTTCGTGGCGATGACCGTCAGCGGGCGGCCGTTGGCTGTCGTGAAGAGAGCCACCACGGCCGGGCGGTCGCCCGGGATGCGGTGCCGTACGTCGAGGACCAGCTTGCGCAGGTCGTCGGCGCCCGTGCCGTCCGGCACCTGGCCGGTGGCGAGCGCGACGCCTCGTACGTCCTTGGCGGACTCGACGAGACCGGCGGCGGCCGCAAGGACCTTCTCCGCGCGGAACTTCTCGATCTCCTTCTCGGCGTCCTTCAGCTTGCCGAGCATGGCGGAGACCTTCTCGGGCAGCTCCTCGGAACGGCCCTTGACCAGCTCCTGGAGCTGGGCGACGACCGTGTGCTCCTTGGCGAGGAAGTTGTACGCGTCGACGCCGACCAGGGCCTCGATGCGGCGCACGCCCGAACCGATGGACGACTCGCCGAGCAGCTTCACCAGGCCCAGCTGGGCGGTGTTGTGGACGTGCGTGCCGCCGCACAGCTCCTTGGAGAAGTCGCCGATGGTGACCACGCGGACCCGCTCGCCGTACTTCTCGCCGAACTCGGCGATGGCGCCCTGCTTCTTGGCCTCGTCGATCGACATGACCTCGGCCTGTACGTCGAGCTCGTGCGCGAGGACTTCGTTGATCTTCTGCTCGACGTCCGTCATGACGGCCGTGGGCACGGCCGACGGGGAGCCGAAGTCGAAGCGGAAGCGGCCCGGCTGGTTCTCGGAACCGGCCTGGGCGGCCGTCGGGCCGAGCGCGTCGCGCAGCGCCTGGTGCGTGAGGTGCGTGGCGGAGTGGGCGCGGGCGATGGCACGGCGGCGGTGCACGTCGATCGAGGCCCAGACCTGGTCGCCGACGGTGATCTCGCCGACCAGGACGACACCCTTGTGGACGTGCACGCCGGGGACCGGCTTCTGCACGTCACGGATCTCGACGGCGGCGCCGTTGTCGAGGCGGATCCGGCCGGAGTCGGCGATCTGGCCGCCGCCCTCGGCGTAGAAGGGGGTGCGGTCGAGGACGACCTCGACCTCGTCGCCCTCGCGGGCGGCGGGGGACGAGACGCCGTCGACCAGGAGGCCCACGATCACGGCCTCGTTCTCGGTGAGGGTGTAGCCGGTGAAGTCCGTGGCTCCCGAGGCGTCGACGATCTCGCGGTAGGCGCCGAGGTTCGCGTGGCCGGTCTTCTTGGCCTGGGCGTCGGCCTTGGCGCGCTCCCGCTGCTCCTTCATCAGGCGCCGGAAGCCGTCCTCGTCCACGGAGAGGCCCTGTTCGGCGGCCATCTCCAGGGTGAGGTCGATCGGGAAGCCCCACGTGTCGTGCAGCAGGAACGCCTTGTCGCCGGCGAGGACCTTGCCGCCCGCGGCCTTGGTCTCCGTGACGGCGGTGTCGAGGATGTTCGTGCCGCCCTTGAGGGCCTTGAGGAAGGCGGCCTCTTCGGCGAGCGCGACGGTCTCGATGCGCTTGCGGTCGGTCTGCAGCTCGGGGTACTGCTCGCCCATCGACTTGATGACCGTGTCGACGAGTTCGAGGGCGACCGGGCCGGTGGCGCCCATCAGGCGCATGTTGCGGATGGCGCGGCGCATGATGCGGCGCAGGACGTATCCACGGCCTTCGTTGCCGGGCGTGACGCCGTCGCCGATGAGCATCACGGACGTGCGCATGTGGTCGGCGACCACGCGAAGGGAGACGTCCGAGCCCTGCTCGGCGCCGTAGCGCACGCCGGTCAGCTCGGTGGCCTTGTCCATGACGACGCGCAGGGTGTCGGTCTCGTACATGTTCTGCACGCCCTGCAGGATCATGGCGAGACGCTCGAGGCCGAGGCCGGTGTCGATGTTCTTGCTGGGCAGCTCGCCGAGGATCTCGAAGTCCTCCTTCGAGGTGCCCTCGCCGCGCTCGTACTGCATGAAGACCAGGTTCCAGATCTCCACGTAGCGCTCGTCGTTGACGGCGGGGCCGCCCTCGACGCCGAACTCGGGGCCGCGGTCGTAGTTGATCTCGGAGCAGGGGCCGCAGGGTCCGGGGACGCCCATGGACCAGTAGTTGTCCTTCTTGCCCAGGCGCTGGATGCGCTCGGCGGGGACGCCCACCTTCTCGCGCCAGATGGTCTCGGCCTCGTCGTCGTCGAGGTAGACCGTCACCCACAGGCGCTCGGGGTCGAGGCCGTAGCCACCGTCCGCCACGGAGCTGGTGAGCAGCTCCCAGGCGTACTTGATGGCGCCTTCCTTGAAGTAGTCACCGAAGGAGAAGTTGCCGCACATCTGGAAGAACGTGCCGTGCCGCGTGGTCTTGCCGACCTCTTCGATGTCGGGCGTACGCACGCACTTCTGCACGCTCGTGGCGCGCGAGAACTGCGGCTTGACCTCACCCAGGAAGTAGGGCTTGAAGGGCACCATGCCCGCGGGGACGAGGAGCAGAGTCGGGTCGTCCGCGATGAGCGACGCCGAAGGGACGACGGTGTGCCCGCGCTCCTCGAAGAAGCTCAGCCAGCGGCGGCGAATCTCGGCCGACTCCATCAGTGGTCCTCATTCCGGTTGTACGAGTACTTCGATTTCGAGAGGTACTTGCCCTGCTTGTTCTTGTCGGTCTTGTTGTTCTTGGCGGTCTTGCTGGTCTTGCCGTTCTCGATGGCCACGACGACGGTGCGCTGCGCGGGGAGTTCGGCGTCGACCGGGGCTTCGAGGCCCAGGGCCTCGCCCAGTTCGGCCTCGCGCTGGGCCATGCCGTCACGGACGTCGAGAGCGAAGTCCTTGAGCTTGTGACCCGCCTCGACCGCCTTGTTCGCGGCCTGCGCCGCGAGGCTTTCGGGGGTCAGTTGCTTGATCTTGCGGTTGACCTTGGTGGTGGCCCACACACCGGCAGCGGCGCCCGCGGTGAACCAGAACGTACGGCGGAACATCGCTGCGTCAGTCCTTCTTCCGCTTGCCCCGCCGCCGCGCGGAGGGGACGGTGCGCCCCACGATCACGGTACGTCGGGCGGGTGCCGGGGGCACATTGTCTGATTCGGGTCCTGCCTTGCGGCCCAGGGCCCTGCGCACGCCGTAGCCGAACGCCGCGACCTTGACGAGGGGCCCGCCGAAGGTGGAGGCGACCGTCGTGGAGAGCGCCGACGCGTTCGACGTGACTTCCTGGACGTCCGACGCGATGGCGTCGACCCGGTCGATCTGGGTCTGCGCGGAGCGCACCGCGGTGGAGGCGTCCGCGAGGAGCGGGACGGCCTGCTCGGTCACTTCCGCGACCAGCTTGGTGGTCGCCCTGAGCGTCTGCGCCAGCCTCACCAGCGCCACGGCCAGGAAGGAGACCAGGATCGCCCAGAAGACGGCCACCAGGATCCCGGCCACCTCTCCACCCGACACTGCGCACCGCTCCCTGAACATCGGCCCTGAACATCGAAAAGTCGTCCCCCGACCCTATCGCGCCGGGGCCGAGGCTCCGCACCGCATTACCGTGTACGGGCAGGGGAGTTACCTGAAGTGATTGTACGGACTGCTTACGGATGGGTACGCTCCGTATCTCATGCGACGCGATCAGCGCACGGGCGACCACCGTCACGGCTCCTCCGTACAGCCGCCGAGACCCGGCAACCTCCCTCTGGAGCTCAACGCCTTCGTCGGACGCACCGACGAACTCGCCGCTCTTGCCGCCGCGTTGGAGGCCGGACGCCTGGTCACGGTGACCGGCGTCGGCGGTGTGGGGAAGTCGCGCCTCGCCCTGAGGGCCGCCTCCGTCGCCGAGCCGCGGGACGGCGCCTGGCTGGTGGATCTCACGGCGGTCCGGGATCCGGATCTGGTGGAGCACGCGGTCGCCGACGCGCTGCGTCTGACGGATCACACGCGCCGCACGCCGCGGCAGGTGCTGCTCGACCACCTCGCGGAGCGGGAAGTCCTCCTCGTCATCGACGGGTTCGAGCACCTGGTGGAGGCGTGCGCCTCGCTGGTCGGGGATCTGCTGCACCGCTCCCCCGGCCTGCGCGTGCTCGCGGTGGGGCGGCGGCCGCTTGACACCGGGTGCGAGCGGATCCTCCCCCTGGCGCCGCTGCCCCCACCGGACGCGACCGCGCTCTTCGCCGACCGCGCGGCGGCGGGGCTCCCCGGGTTCGCCGTGGACGAGGGGAACGCGACCGACGTGGCGGAGCTGTGCCGCCGCCTGGACGGGATCCCGCTGGCCGTGGAGCTGGCGGCGGGGCGGCTGCGGGCGCTCTCGCCCGCGCAGCTCCTGTCCCGGCTCGACGACCGGTTCGCGCTGCTCACCGGGGTCAGGCGCGATGCGCCGCCGCGCCATCAGACCCTGCGTACGGCCATCGGCTGGAGCCATGAGCTGTGCACGACGGGCGAGCGCCTCCTTTGGTCACGGCTCTCGGTGTTCTGCGGCCCCTTCGACCTGGAGGCCGCCGAGTACATCTGCAGCGGCGAAGGACTGCACGCCGACGACGTCCTCGACGTACTGGGTGAACTGCTCGCGCAGTCCGTCGTGACCCGCGAGGAAGGGCCGACGGGCGTCCGCTACCGCATGCTCGACACGGTCCGGGCGTACGGCGCCGACTGGCTTGAGGCCACCGGCGACGCAGCGCGGATGCGGCGCCGGCACCGCGACTGGTACATGGGGCTCGCCACGTGGTGCGAGCTGGACTGGTTCTCGCCGCGCCAGGCGCGGGTCGCCGAACTCGTCGACTGCGAACTGCCCAATCTGCGGGGCGCGTTGGAGTACTGCCTGACCGAGCCGGACGAGACGCGTCTGGGCCAGTATCTGGCGGGCAGCCTGTGGTTCTACTGGGTCGGCTGCGGCCGGCTCGCGGAGGGGCGGCACTGGCTCGACCGCGCCCTCGAGCTGGACGGCGGCCACGACGAATCGCGCCTCAAGGCGCTGTGGGTGCTCGGCTATGTCGCGGTCCTGCAGGGCGACACGGTCGCCGCGCTCGCGGCGCTGCAGGAGTGCAAGGACGAGGCGGAACGTACCGGCAGCGCCATCGCGACCGCGTACGCGGTGCACCGCATCGGCTGCCTCGCGCTCCTCGCCGACGACATGGAGCGCGCCGAGACCCTGCTGCGTTCGGCCCTTGAGCAGTACCGCGAGATCGGCGAGCTCAACAGCAACGTCCTGATGGGCCAGGTCGAGCTGGCGATGGCCCTCGCCTTCCGCGGCAAGCTCGCCGACGCGGTGGAGCTCTGCGAGGACGTACGCCAGGTCTGCGAGGACCACGGTGAGCGCTGGACTCTCGCGTACGCGCTCTATGTCCTCGGCTTCGCGGCCTGGACGCGCGGTGAGGCCGCGACGGCCCGTGATCTGGTCATGCGGTCCCTGGCCCTCGACCACGCCTTCAACGACCTGCTCGGCACGGTCCTCGCGATCGAGCTGCTCGCCCTGTTCACCGCGATGGAGGGCGATCCGGACGAGGCCGCGGTCCTGCAGGGCGCCGCGTCCCGCATCTGGCCTTCGGTGGGCCTTCCGCTGTTCGGCTCCGGGAACTTCGGCGGGCCGCACGCGCTGTGCGAGTCGCAGGCCCGCGAGCAGCTGGGCGACGCGCGCTACGAGGAGTGCGTGGCCGTCGGCGCCCGTCTCGCTCCGGACGCGGCGGTGTCCCGGGCCCTGCGCACGGAACCCGGGAGCAACGCAAAAACCCGCCGCCTGCCCCACCACGAAGGGAGGGCGGGCGACGGGCTGAAGCAGGGAGAGCTACGTCCGGGTCAGCGGGCGTAGTACTCGACGACGAGCTGCTCGTCGCAGATCACGGGGATCTCCTTGCGGTTCGGGTCACGGTCCAGACGGAAGGCCAGGGCCTTCAGGTTGACCTGGAGGTAACGCGGGATCTCGCCGTCGGGGGCGAAGCCGCCCTCACGGGAGACCTGGAACAGCGGCTTCTCGCGGCTGCGCTCGCGGACCATCACGACGTCGTCGGGACGGACACGGAACGACGGCTTGTCGACCTTGCCGCCGTTGACCTCGATGTGGCCGTGGCTGACCATCTGACGGGCCTGGTAGATCGTGCGGGCGATGCCCGAACGCAGGATCAGGGCGTCGAGACGGCGCTCGAGCTCGATGACCAGGGCCTCGCCGGTCTTGCCTTCGGCCTTCTTGGCGCGGTCGTAGGCACGGGCCATCTGCTTCTCGCTGATGTCGTACTGCGCGCGCAGACGCTGCTTCTCGAGCAGACGGACCTTGTAGTCCGAGTTCTGCTTGCGCCCACGGCCGTGCTCGCCCGGCGGGTAGGGGCGGGCCTCGAAGTACTTGACGGCCTTCGGGGTCAGCGCGATGCCGAGGGCACGCGACTTCTTGACCTTGGGGCGGGACTGGTTCGGCATGAACCAACCTCTCTGTTCAATGTGATAACGGCTTCACCAGGGTTAGGGGAGGTCGCAATCCGCAGCCTGGGAAACCCATCGGATCCGGTGGTTCTGGATCCGGCGGGCAGCCGCTCCCTGGTCTGGGCACTATGTGCAGCACGCGAGTGGCCCACCGACCGTTTCCCGGAGTACGAGATGGTGGTGGGCTGCCCGCGACACCTTCGACGGTGCGCGACGCTCCTGGAGATCCCTGGACGGTGAGGTCCGGGGCTCCGGCTGGATGTCCCGTTCTGGTGGTGTCCGGTACGAGACCGGACACGGGACGCAGCACTGCGGGCAAGTGTACCGGGTGACGGGGGGTGCCTCAGCCGCAGGCCCGGCCGGGCCTGCGATGCGGTGCGATGCGGTGCGGCTACTCGCCCTTGAGGCGCTCGCGCACCCGCTCGACCACGTCGGCGTACCGGGCCTCGGCGCCGTAGCGCGTGGGTTGGTAGTAACGCTTGGCGGCCACCGCGTCCGGTGCGTACTGCTGGGCCGCGATGGCGCCCGGTACGTCGTGCGGATACACATAGCCCTGGGCGTGGCCGAGCTTGGCCGCTCCCTTGTAGTGCCCGTCGCGCAGGTGGGGCGGGACGGGGCCCGCGAGGCCGGCGCGGACGTCCGCCTGGGCGGACTGGATGGCCATCGTCGCGGCGTTCGACTTCGGGGCCAGGGCCAGGGCGATCGTCGCGTGGCTGAGGGTGAGCGCCGCCTCCGGGAAGCCGATCATGGCGACGGCCTGGGCGGCGGCGACCGCGGTGGGCAGTGCCGTGGGGTCGGCGAGGCCGATGTCCTCGCTCGCGGAGATCATCAGGCGGCGGGCGATGAAGCGGGGGTCCTCCCCCGCCTCGATCATCCGGGCCAGATAGTGCAGGGCCGCGTCCACGTCCGAACCGCGGATGGACTTGATCAGGGCGCTCGCGACGTCGTAGTGCTGGTCGCCGTCACGGTCGTACTTCACGGCCGCGCGGTCGACCGACTCCTCCAGGCTCTGGAGGGTGATCTCCTTCTCCCCCTTGGCGAGGGCCGAGCCTGCGCCCGCCTCCAGGGCGGTGAGCGCGCGCCGGGCGTCGCCGCCCGAGATCCGCAGGAGATGGGCCTCGGTGTCCTCGGGCAGCTCGACCGCGCCGCCCAGGCCCCGCTCCTCGGTGAGCGCCCGGCGCAGCAGGCCGCGCAGGTCGTCGTCCGTGAGCGGTTCGAGCGTGAGGAGGAGGGAGCGGGACAGGAGCGGGGAGATGATCGAGAAGTACGGGTTCTCGGTCGTCGCCGCGATCAGCGTCACCCAGCGGTTCTCGACGGCCGGGAGGAGGGAGTCCTGCTGGGCTTTGCTGAAGCGGTGGATCTCGTCAAGGAAGAGGACGGTCTCCTTGCCGTGGCCGCCCATCGCCCTGCGGGCCCCTTCGATGACCGCGCGGACTTCCTTGACGCCCGCGGTGATCGCGGAGAGCTCCACGAAGCGCTTGTTCGTGGCCTTCGAGACCACGTACGCAAGGGTCGTCTTGCCGATGCCCGGCGGGCCCCACAGGAACACCGACGACGGTCCCGCCGGTCCTCCCCCGCCCTCGCCGACCAGCCTCCGCAGGGGCGAGCCCTGCTTCAGCAGATGCTGCTGGCCGACGACTTCCTCGAGGGTGCGCGGGCGCATCCGGACGGCCAGGGGACTCGTCGAAGGGTCCTTCTCCTGGCGGTCCTCGGCGGCTGCGGTGAACAGGTCGGGCTCCACGGTCCGAACCCTACGTCAGCCCACTGACAATGCCCTCGGCGCTGTCAGCTGGTCCAGAAGTCCCACCAGCGCGTGAGGATCAGCATGCCGATGATGCCGACGTGCAGCACCGGAAGCACCCAGGTGAACTCGCCGAAGAACGTACGCAGCCAGGAGGGCGCGGGCAGGAAGCCGTTGCGGACGTTGAACGACGTCACGTACCAGAACATGACGATCGTGGCGACCCAGGCCAGGCAGCACCACAGGCACAGCGAGTTGATCTCGTACAGCGACTGGTACTGCAGCCACGTGCAGAAACCGACCCCGAACAGCGTGCCCGCGTTCAGCGTCAGCCAGTACCAGCGCGGGAAACGCGCCCGGCCCAGCAGGCTCATGCCGACACAGATCACGACCGCGTACGCCGCGATGCCCAGCATCGGGTTCGGGAACCCGAAGACCGACGCCTGCTCACTGGTCATGATGTTGCCGCAGGAAACCACCGGATTGAGGCTGCACCCCGGCGTGAAATCCGGGTCCTCGAGCAGCTTGAACTTGTCCAGCGTGATGACCCACGCCGCGAGCAGCCCCGCCGCACCCGTGATCACCAGAAGCAGCGCGAACGCACGGCTCCCACCGGCACTGCGTGGCGCGCCCGCGTCCGTTCCCCCGTCATCGTGCTCGGAGGGGAGGCTGTCGCTTGCCGGGGTCGTCTTGCTCATCACGCCGTTCCGTCGCTTGTGGTGGCCTGCGGGCACGGACATTGTGCCGCACGCGCGCGGGTGTCCACCGTTCGATGGACATAAGGAGGTACGCACGGAGGTCCCGGAGCGTTCGGTTCGCCTGGACGCTCGACGGCATGACGGCAGACGACGGAACGACAGCGGCCACGGGCGAACTCGCGGTGGACGTACGGGGGCTCCGCAAACGCTACGGCGATGTGACGGCGGTCGACGGCATAGACCTGGCCATCCGGCACGGGGAGGTCTTCGGCATCCTCGGCCCCAATGGCGCGGGCAAGAGCACCACGGTGGAGATCCTGCAGGGCAACCGCGCGCGGGACGGCGGCGAGGTCGCGGTGCTCGGCGCCGACCCCGCGTCCGCCGGGCGTGCGTGGCGTTCACGGGTCGGGATCGTATGGCAGGACGAGTCCGCGCCCGCCGAGTTGACGGTGCGCGAGACAGTACGTCAGTTCGCCCGCTACTACCCGAAGCCACGTGACCCCGAAGACGTCATCGCGCTCGTCGGCCTGGAGGAGAAGGCGGCGAGCCGCATCAAGGGCCTCTCGGGCGGCCAGCGCCGCCGGCTCGACGTGGCGCTCGGCGTCATCGGCGACCCCGAACTCCTGCTCCTCGACGAGCCGACGACGGGCTTCGACCCGGCCGCGCGGCGCCAGTTCTGGAGCCTGATCCGCAGGCTCGCCGACGAGGGCACCACCATCGTGCTCACCACGCACTACCTGGAGGAGGCCGAGGCGCTCGCGCACCGGCTCGCGGTGATCGCCGAGGGCCGGGTGGTGGCCGAGGGCGAGCCCGCGGCCCTGCGCCACCGCCACGGCACCGAGACCACCGTCGAGTGGACCGACCGGGACGGGAGCCCGCGCAGCGAGCGGACACAGACCCCGACGCGGACCATCGTCGGGCTCACGGCCCGTTTCGACGGGGAGATCCCGGGGCTGCGCATCAGCCGCCCCACCCTCGAAGACGTATACCTACGCCTCACCGGGCAGGAGGCCGCGCGATGACATCGACGGTGACATCAACCGACGTACGCTCCCCGGAACGTTCCGCGCGGCGGTTGCCCTCGACCTGGGGGCTCGGCCTGCACCAGGGCGCGCTGGAGCTGAGGCAGTTCTTCCGGCTGCGCGAGCAGGTGGTCTTCACCTTCGCCTTCCCCATCGTCTTCCTCTTCCTCTTCGCGTCGATCTTCCGCGACGACGTGGAGGGTGCGGGCATCACGGCGTCCCAGCTCTACGTCGCCGCGATGATCGCCGCGGGCATCATGTCCACCAGCTTCCAGTCGCTCGGCATCTCCATCGCGATCGAGCGCGACGAGAAGGTGCTTCGCCGTCTGCGCGGGACGCCGATGCCGCCTGCCGCCTACTTCCTCGGCAAGATCTGGCTCGTGCTTGTCACCGGCCTCCTGGAGACCGTGGCACTGCTGATCGTCGGCGTCACGCTCTTCGACGTCGACCTGCCGACGAGCGCGGGCAAGTGGCTCACCTTCGGCTGGATCTTCGTCCTCGGCCTCACGGGCTGCGCGCTGCTCGGCATCGCCATCAGCAGCGTCCCGAGGTCGGGGCGCAGCGCGACCTCCGTGGTCGTGCTGCCCTTCCTGGTGCTCCAGTTCATCTCCGGCGTCTACATAGCCATCGACACGATCCCCGGCTGGATGCTGAACTTCAGCGCGTTCTTCCCGCTGAAGTGGATGTGCCAGGGATTCCGCGGGGTGTTCCTGCCCGAGTCGGCGCGCATCCTCGAACCGGCGGGGAGTTGGGAGTACGGACGCATCGCCCTGGTGCTCGGGGCCTGGTGCGTCGGAGGATTGGTGCTGTGTCTGCTGACCTTCCGGTGGAAGAACCGGCGCGACGGATGAGCGAGGCGGCCGGGCCGCGCGACTCGAACATCTGGCAGCGCACCTTCCGGCTCTGGGACGCGTACTTCGCCGTGGTGTGGACGGCCACCCTGGTCTTCGTGCTCGGCACGGCGGAGCCGGGGTGGCCCGTCCGGCTCACCGCGGGCGGACTTCTACTGCTCCTCGTCCCCTGGTACCTGGGGTTCGGGCGCCGCGTCCTGACCGAGGAGGGCGCCGACGAAGGGCAGGCGCTGACGTACATGGCGGGTGCGATCGTGCTGTTCCTGGCGCCGGGCGTGCTCGTCGGCGAGACCCGCCTGATGACCTTCGCGCTCATCCCGCAATGCTTCATCTGCCTGCGGATGCGCTGGGCGCTCCCGGCGGTCACGGTCATCAACATCGCGCCGGTGGCGGGCTGGGCCCTGCTGTGGCGGCCCTCGTCCCAGGACGTCTTCTTCAACTCCGTCTTCGCCGTCGTCACGCTGGTCTTCTCGGTGGCGATGGGCAGCTGGACCGTCCGCATCATCGAGCAGAGCCTCGAACGGGCCGATCTGATCGCCGAGTTGGACGCCAGCCGCGAGGAGGTCGCCCGGCTCTCCGCCGAGCGCGGCGCCCTCACGGAGCGGGAGCGTATGTCGCGCGAGATCCACGACACCCTGGCGCAGGGCTTCACCAGCGTTCTGATGCTCGTCCAGGCGGTCGACGCCGAACTGGAGCGGGACGTGCCCGCCGCCCGCCGTCACCTGGAGCTCATGGAGGTCACGGCGCGGCAGAACCTCGCCGAGGCGCGGGCCCTGGTCGCCGGGCGTGCGCCCGCCGACCTGGGCGCCGGCTCGCTGCCGGACGCGCTGCGACGCATCGCCGCACGCCATGACGCGACGGTCAGCGTGAGCGGCGAGGTGCGTCCGCTGCCGCCGGGTCTCGAGGTGGTTGCCCTGCGCTCCTGTCAGGAGGCACTGGCCAACGTGGGCAAGCACGCGGGGGACGACGCGTCGGCGACCGTCGCGCTGGCCTACGCGGAGGGCTCGCTCACGCTTGCCGTACGGGACACGGGGTGCGGTTTCGACCCCGCCGCACCGCACGGCGGCTACGGTCTGCCCGGGCTGCGCGCGCGGGCCGCCGAGGTCAGCGGGACCGCCGAGGTGGCGAGCGGCCCCGGCGAGGGCACGACCGTCACCGTCCTGCTTCCGATTCCCGAGAGGACCCACCTGTGATCCGCATCGTGCTGGCCGACGACCATCCCGTCGTACGCGAGGGCCTGAGGGCCATGCTGAGCGCGGAGCCGGACCTGGACGTGGTCGCGGAGGCGTCCAGCGGGCCTCGGGCGGAAGCGCTGGCCGCCGAACTGCGGCCGGACATCGTCCTGATGGACCTGCGGATGCCCGGCGGTGGCGGGGCCGACTCGATCGAGCGGATGGCGGCAGCGGGGCTGGCCTGCCGGGTCATCGTGCTGACGACGTACGAGACCGACCGCGACATTCTGCGGGCCGTGGAGGCGGGGGCTGCGGGTTATCTGCTCAAGGACCTGGCGCGGGGTGAACTGGCCGAGGCGGTGCGGGCCGCTGCCCGCGGGGAGACGGTCCTTGCTCCCTCGGTGGCGGCGCGGCTGGTGGACCAGCTCCGTACGCGGCCCGAGAGGCCTCGGCTTTCGGTACGCGAGACTGCGGTGCTTCGGCTTGTCGCCGAGGGGTGTACGAACGCGGAGATAGGCCGTCGGCTGTTTGTCGCCGAGTCGACCGTGAAGACTCATCTGCTGCGGGTCTTCGGGAAGTTGGGGGTGGATGACCGCACCGCCGCGGTCACGAGTGCGATGCGGCACGGGCTGCTGGACTGAGGTTCTCGCCCCCTCCGCCCCAGACCCCGCTCCTCAAACGCCGGAGGGCTGGATTTCAGCCTGTCCGGCGTTTGAGGACGAGGCCGTTCAGGCCGATACGGGGGTCTGGGGGCGGAGCCCCAGGGACGGGACGGGTAGGGGCGGAGGGGGCGAAAAAGCCGCCCCGGGGTCAGCTCAGCCTGGCCTTCAGCTCGCCCACCAGCTCCTCCACCGCAACAGCGCTCTGCTCCCCGGACTCCATGTCCTTCAGCTGCACAACGCCCTCGGCGAGATCCCGCTCACCGGCGACGACGGTGTACCGCGCGCCCGAGCGGTTGGCGTTCTTCATGGCTCCCTTGAGCCCCTTGCCGCCGTACGAGAAGTCCGCCGCGACGCCCGCCCTGCGCAGCTCCGTCACCTTGGAGAACAGGACCCGCCGGGCCTCCTCGCCGAGCGGCACCGCGAACACGCTGGTCGCCGATGGCAGTTCGAGCTCCACGCCCTCCGCCTCCAGGGCGAGGACCGTGCGGTCCACGCCGAGCGCCCAGCCGACCGACGGCAGCGAGGGGCCGCCGATCATCTCGGACAGGCCGTCGTAGCGACCGCCGCCGCCCACCGCGGACTGCGAGCCGAGGCCGTCGTGGACGAACTCGAAGGTCGTGCGGGTGTAGTAGTCCAGACCGCGGACCAGCTTCGGGTCGTCCTCGTACGCGACACCCTCCGCCGTCAGGAGCTCGCGCACCTCCTTGTGGTACGCCTGGCACGCGTCACACAGGTAGTCGCGCAGCATCGGGGCGCCGACCAGCTGCTTCTGGACGTCGTCGCGCTTGTCGTCCAGGACCCGCAGCGGGTTGATGTCGATACGTCGACGCGTCTCCTCGTCCAGGTCGAGGGCGCGCAGGAAGTCCTGCAGCGCGGCGCGGTAGACGGGACGGCACTCCTTGTCGCCCAGCGAGTTCAGCAGGATGCGGAACTGCCGCAGGCCCAGGGCGCGGTACGCCTGGTCGGCGAGGATGATCAACTCGGCGTCCAGGGCCGGGTCCTCCGCGCCGATCGCCTCGGCGCCGACCTGCGAGAAGTGCCTGTAGCGGCCCTTCTGCGGACGCTCGTAGCGGTAGTACGAGCCGGAGTACCAGAGCTTGACCGGGAGGTTGCCCGCCTTGTGCAGGTTGCCCTCCAGGGCGGCACGCAGCACGGAAGCGGTGCCTTCGGGGCGCAGGGCGAGCTGGTCGCCGCCCTTGGTCTCGAAGGCGTACATCTCCTTGGAGACGATGTCGGTGGACTCGCCGACGCCGCGCGAGAACAGCTCGACGTTCTCGAAGCCGGGCGTCTCCACATAGCCGTACCCGGAGTTCCGCAGCGGCGCCGCGATGGCCTCGCGCACCGCCAGGTACTTCGCTGAGTCCGGCGGGAGCAGGTCGTAGGTGCCCTTGGGGGCCTTGAAGGTGCTCACGGGTTTTCTCTCGTCACATTCCTCGTCGGGGAGCGTCGGCTCCCAGGCCGGCGGCCACCTGGCGCAGATACGGGTTGGTGGCGCGCTCACGGCCGATGGTCGTGTGCTCGTTGTGACCGGGCAGGACCACGGTCGAGTCGTCGAGCGGCAGGCACACGCGCGCCAGCGACTCGAGCATCTCGTCGTGCGATCCGCCGGGCAGGTCGGTGCGTCCGATGGAGCCGGCGAACAGCAGGTCGCCCGAGAAGAACACCGAGGGGACCTCGGCGGACTCGGGGAGCTGGAAGGTCACCGACCCCTTCGTATGCCCCGGCGCGTGCGCGACGGAGAAGTCGAGACCTGCGAGCTTCAGCCGCGCGCCGTCGGCCAGCTCCTTGACGTCCGATGGCTCCCCCACGGTCAGTTCACCGAGGAGCTGCGCGCCGAAGGAGCGGCCTATGGCCTTCTCCGGGTCGCTCATCATGTACCGGTCGTCGGGGTGGATCCACGCGGGCACGTCATGCGCCCCGCAGACCGGGACGACCGAGGCGACATGGTCGATGTGGCCATGGGTGAGGACGACGGCGACGGGCTTGAGCCGATGCTTCTTGAGCGCGTCCTCGACTCCCTCGGCGGCCTGGTGGCCCGGGTCGATGATCACGCACTCCTCGCCTGCGGCGGGGGCGACCAAGTAGCAGTTGGTGCCCCAGGCCCCGGCGGGAAACCCGGCAATGAGCACGATCGTCCTTCGTTCGTCGTCCGGCGGAGGTGACCGCGCAGGATCGCGGCAGATCAGAGCCTACCGGCGCTCCCGATTCCACAGCTAACCCATATACGGTACGGGGCACACAGAAGCGGTCATCCACGCAGAGGAGAGAGAACCCGGTGGTCAGCAACGATCAGCGGCGGCGTCAGCTCGCCCGGGAGAAGTTCTTGCGGCAGCAGCAGCGCCGGGAGGCCGCGCGGCGCAGGGCGCGGATGCGCAACGCGGTGATCGCCTCGGCGCTCGCGGTGGTCGTGGCCGGTGGCGCGGTGTCGTACGCGGCGGGTGCCTTCGACGACGACGGCAACCCGAAGGACGGCGCGAACGCGAGCCCCACCACCAAGCCGGACCCCTGCGAGAAGCCCGCGAGCGGCAAGGTGAAGCCGCTCAGCTTCAAGAAGGAACCGGCGCTGACGATCGACAAGTCGGCGGATTACGCGATGAAGCTGAGCACCACGTGCGGCGACATCGACCTCGACCTCTCGGCGGCGAAGGCCCCGCACACGGTCAACTCTTTCAACTTCCTGGTGAACAAGGGCTATCTCGACCACACCAGGTGCCACCGGCTCGTCTCGGGCGGCATCTACGTCCTGCAGTGCGGCGACCCGAAGGGCACCGGGAAGGGCGGCCCCGGCTACTCGATCCCGGACGAGAACCTCAAGGACAAGCGTCTGAAGGGGAACGTGTATCCGGCGGGCACGGTCGCGATGGCCAATCAGTACAACGCCGAGGAGAAGAAGGGCCGGGACACCGGTGGCAGCCAGTTCTTCCTCGTCTACCAGGACAGTCAGCTGCCACCCGACTACACACCGTTCGGGACCATTTCCGATTCCGGGATGAAGGTGCTCAAGAAGATTGCCGACGCCGGTGAGAGCACCGGGCAGGGCGAGGGCGCCCCGAACGCGACGGTCGTCATCGACAAGGCGACCGTGTCGAAATCCTGACCGCCGGCGGGCAAACTTCGGACGCGCGGGATGCGGACAGCCGCCCCGCCGGTCGCCTATGTTGGCGGTGACGAAACTGTGGACGATGCCGGGGGCCCCGAGGCCCTGCGCAGGCATCATGTGGAGGAGGCGCTGTGAGCAGCGACCCGTGGGGCCGCGTCGACGAGACGGGGACCGTGTACGTGCGCAAGGCCGACGGCAGTGAGCGCGAAGTCGGTTCGTGGAAAGCGGGATCTCCTGATGAGGCCCTTGCCTACTTCGAGCGCAAGTATGACGGTCTGGTCGTCGAGATCGGACTTCTCGAGCGCCGGGTGAAGACGACCGACCTGTCGGCCAAGGACGCCATGACCGCCATCGACCACCTGCGCCAGCAGGTGGTCGATGCACACGCGGTCGGCGATCTGGACGCCCTGAGCACGCGCCTGGACAAGCTCGTCGAGACCGTCGACGCGCGCCGTGAAGAGCGCAAGGTCCAAAAGGCCAAGCAGTCGGACGAGGCGAGGCACGCCAAGGAGGCGCTGGTCGTCGAGGCCGAGGAGCTCGCGCAGAGCGAGCAGTGGCGGGCGGCGGGCGAGCGGCTGCGCGCCCTGGTGGACACCTGGAAGGGTCTGCCGCGCCTGGACCGCAAGTCGGACGACGAGCTGTGGCACCGCTTCTCGCATGCCCGCTCGGCGTTCTCCAAGCGGCGCAAGGCCCACTTCGCCTCGCTGGACGCCCAGCGCGAAGAGGCCCGCAAGACCAAGGAGAAGCTGGTCGGCGAGGCCGAGGCCCTCTCCGGTTCGACGGACTGGGGTCCGACGGCCGCGCGGTACCGCGACCTGATGACCGAGTGGAAGGCCGCGGGCCGCGCCCAGCGCGAGCACGAGGACGACCTGTGGAACCGCTTCCGCGGCGCCCAGGACGTGTTCTTCGCGGCGCGCAGCGCGGTCTTCGCGGAGCGGGACGCCGAGCAGACGGAGAACCTGAAGCTGAAGGAGGAGCTGGCCGAGGAGGCCGAGAAGCTCGTCCCGGTGAAGGACCTCAAGTCGGCTCGCGCGGCCTTCCGTACGCTCAACGAGCGCTGGGAGGCCATCGGCCACGTCCCGCGTGACGCGCGGCCGAAGGTCGAGGCCCGGATGCACGCGGTGGAGCGCGCCCTGCAGGACACCGAAGAGGCCGAGTGGCGCCGTACGAACCCTGAGGCGCGGGCGCGTGCCGAGGGTCTGACCGGTCAGCTGCAGGCCGCCGTCGACAAGCTCGTCGAGCAGATCGAGAAGGCGCGCGCGGCGGGCAACAACGCCAAGGCGGACAAGCTCCAGAGGGAGCTCGACGGCCGTCAGGCACTGCTCGACCAGGCGCTGAAGGGTCTGCACGAGTTCGGCGGCTGAGGCACGGGCGACCGGACATCGAACGGCCCGGCAGGTGGCATTGCCCACCGGCCGGGCCGTTCGCTGTCCAGCGGGTCTACGCCGTGGTGCGTGCGCCCCCGTACTCGGCGATGTCCAGCGCGTGCTTGAGGACCTCGCAGGCCTGGATGTGGTTGCCGGACTCCTGGAGCAGGTCGGCGAGCCTGCGGCAGACCAGGACGGCCTCGGGCCCGTACACCTTGTGCACTTGTTGGAACGCCAGCTCCAGCACCTCGATGGCCTCGCGGATCTGCCCCGTCCCGGCGAGCAGCTCCGACAACTCCAGCTGTACGGCGAGCAGTTCGCCCTGGCCGCCGCTGACCTGCTCCTGGAGCGCGAGGCGCAGGACGGGCAGGGCGTCCCTGGTGTTGCCCTCGGCCCGCAGCAGCCGGGCGACGTTCAGCCCGGTGGCGACCACGGCCGCCCGTACGTCCGTGGCGAGCACCGGGCCTGCCGGCGCGGTGCGGCCGGCACGGGCCTTGTTGCGGGCGAAGGAGAGGCGGCCGACGCCGTTCTCCTGTGAGCGCTGCGGCAGGGGTCTGTTCTTGGCGCGCAGCCGCTCCTCCAGGACGCGGTAGAGCGTTTCGAGGTCGATCAGCTCGGGGCCGCCGGGGACTCCGCCGCGCAGCACGGTGAGCAGCTCTCCGGTGAACGCCGTATAGCGCTCGCCGTCCGGTGCGAGGGCCAGGCGGTCGCGGGGCGAGGCGGTGAGGACGTACGCCCCGTCCACGGCGGCCTGTGCGGCGAGTACGTCGCCGCCCGCGAGGGTGCGCGCGGCGCGGCCGCTGAAGCAGCAGTCGAGAACGACGATCTTGCGCCGGGCGCGGGACGCGCGCAGGGCGGAGCGCAGGTGCTGGTAGGCGACCGCGGTGTAGCCCATGGTGTCGCGGGAGTCGCCGAGGGCGAGGTACAGATCCGCGGACTCGGAGTCCCGCATGCCGTGTCCCGCGTAGTACACGATCAGGGTGTCCGTGGCCTCGTCGCCCGCCTGGTGCACCGGGTCGAGCATCGCGGGAGCGCTCTGCGGGTCGGTCACCACGGCGCAGTGCTGGACGGGGAGGCCCCAGACGGTGGAGTCGCACAGCTCGGCCGCCAGGTCCACCACATTGGCCTCGACGGCGGGGAGTTGGGGCAGGTGCCGGTAGGACGCGGTGCCTATGAGGACGGCCCGGGAGCGGCCCGGGTCAGGAAGAGCCGTCATCGGCCGTGCCTCCCTCGGCCCGCTCCAGTACCTCCATGACGCGCCGCAGGGTCTGCTCGTCGCGCGCCGCTTCCTGGGTGAGCTCCACGCGTACGTCGCCCCGGCTCAGGACGAGGGCCGGGGCCCGGCGGCGCGAGAGCTGCCACTGGAGTACGGAGACGACGAGGGCGGCGGTGGACAGCGTGCTGCCGAGGGCCAGTTGGAGAACGTCGAACCCTGTTCCCATGTGATCGGCGGGGGCGGGCGTGGCCGCCCCGACGCGGCCGCGGAGCTGTCCGGCGAGGGACTCGTCCTCGTGCAACCAGCGGGCCAGGGAGCGTAGTTCCTCCTCGGTGTCGGCCTCGTCCCCCGACACCGCCACCATCAGGTCGGTCACTGCCCGCTCCCCCTTCTCTGGTCCACGTGACGGTTCACTCTGGCCAGGAGCTCCACGGCCTTGTCACCGGCGCCCAGCCTCGCCAGGCAGACGGCGTGCCAGTACTGGCTGGTGAGCGTGGTCGGGTGTGCCGGGCCGAGCGAGGAGAGGCAGACGGGCACCACCGCCGCCAGCATCTGTGCGGCCTCCTGCAGTTGACCGCGCAGCACGAGGTTGACCGCCTCGCGCTGGCGGGACAGGGCGCTCTGCGGGGTCATGCTGCTGAGCACGATGCGGCGGGTCGCGTCGCTGAGCGTCGGTGGCCGCAGCGGGTCGGCCTCCTCGGCCCTGGCCTCCGGGACGGCTTCGTCCCAGTCGTACTCGGGGAGCCCCTCGGCGTCCTGCGCCGATGCGGCCAGGCCACGCACCGCGTCGTCCCTCAACTGGTCCGCCACGAGCGCGGCCAGGGCGTCCCTGCCGTCCTCAGCGCCCTGCGCGAGCAGCGCTTCCGCGGAGTCCGCGCGCTGGGGCCGGTCCGCGGGGTCCTGTGCGCAGAGCCGGTCGACCAGGTCGAGCAGGCCGTCGGGGCGGGTCAGGCCACGGCCGCTCAGGCGGGGGATGCCGTCGCCGAGCGCGCTCTCCACGATGGCGCCGAAGTCCACCGTGTGGGTGCCGAACGGCAGCTCGCCGGTGAGCATGAGGTACATACAGGCGCCGAGGCCGTACAGGTCGGCGGACGGTCCCGGTGCCGCGCCCCGGATGGTCTCGGGGGCCATGAACTGGGGGGTTCCGACGAGCTCCCCGGTTCTGGTGATCGCCCTCTCCCCGGCAAGCCGGGCCAGGCCGAAGTCGTGCAGTACGGCGCGCCCGTCCCGGTTGATCCCGATGTTCGACGGCTTGACGTCACGGTGCAGTACTCCGGCCTCGTGGGCCGCGGTGAGCCCGCGGACCACGTCGAGCGCCACCCGCGCGACGACGGCCGTGGGCAGCGGCCCGGTCCGCGTCACGAGCTCGGCGAGGCTCAGGCCGTCGAGCACCTGCATCACGAGGTACGGCGTGCCGTCGGCCACCCCTACGTCGAGCAGGGTGACCACGCCGGGGTGGTGGATCCGCGCCAGGGCCTGCGCCTCGCGCAGGAACCGGTCACGGGCCTCGTCATCCTCGGCGAGGCCCTCCACGGCGGTCAGCAGCTTCACGGCCACCCGCCGGCCGAGCCGGGTGTCCTCGGCCTCGTGGACCACGCCCATGCCGCCGCGCCCGAGCGGCTTGAGCAGCCGGTAGCGCCCGGCCACGAATAACCCCGCCGCCCCCGCACCGTCGTCCATCGCCCTCTCCCCCCTTGGACTCCGCGGGCCCCGCTCAGGGCCTGCGCGCCGACGTCACCCTGTAGACGTCGTACACACCTTCTACTCCCCTGACCGCCTTGAGCACATGGCCCAGGTGCTTGGGGTCGCCCATCTCGAAGGTGAAGCGCGAGGTGGCGACCCGGTCGCGGGAGGTCTGGACGGCCGCGGACAGGATGTTCACGTGCTGGTCCGAGAGGATGCGCGTGACGTCCGAGAGCAGGCGCGAGCGGTCGAGTGCCTCGACCTGGATGGCCACCAGGAAGACCGAGGACTGGGTGGGCGCCCACTCGACCTCGAGGATGCGCTCGGGCTCGCGGGAGAGCGAGTCGACGTTCACGCAGTCACTGCGGTGAACCGATACGCCGCTGCCGCGCGTGACGAAGCCGATGATCGGATCCCCGGGCACGGGCGTACAGCAGCGGGCCAGCTTGACCCAGACATCCTCGACGCCCTTGACGACGACACCGGGGTCGGCGTTGGCGCGGCGCTTGCTGCGGCCTCGTGAGGGCGGCGTGCTCTCGGCGATGTCCTCGTTGGCGGCCTCCTCACCGCCGAGCGCCTGGACGAGCTTCTGCACGACGGACTGCGCGGTGACGTGGCCCTCGCCGATCGCCGCGTAGAGGGACGAGATGTCGGGGTAGCGCATCTCGTGCGCCAGCGTGACGAGCGAGTCGCCCGTGAGGATCCGCTGGATCGGCAGGTTCTGCTTGCGCATGGCGCGCGCGATGGAGTCCTTGCCCTGCTCGATGGCCTCGTCGCGGCGCTCCTTGGAGAACCACGCGCGGATCTTGTTGCGCGCCCGAGGTGACTTGACGAAGCCGAGCCAGTCGCGGGACGGGCCCGCGCCGGCCGCCTTGGAGGTGAAGACCTCCACCAGATCGCCGTTGTCCAGGGTCGATTCGAGCGGCACGAGCCGTCCGTTGACCCGCGCTCCTATGGTGCGATGGCCGACCTCGGTGTGCACCGCGTACGAGAAGTCGACCGGGGTCGCGCCCGCCGGGAGCGCTATGACGTCGCCCTTCGGCGTGAACACGAAGACTTCGTTGCGCGACAGGTCGAAGCGCAGCGACTCGAGGAACTCGCTGGGGTCCTCGGTCTCCTTCTGCCAGTCCAGGAGCTGGCGCAGCCACGCCATGTCGTTGAGGTGGTCGTCCTTGCCACCGGTCTTCCTCGGTACGTCCGTACGCACCTTGGAGGCGCCGGCGGACGGCTCCTGCTTGTACTTCCAGTGGGCGGCGATGCCGTACTCGGCACGGCGGTGCATGTCGAACGTACGGATCTGGAGCTCGACGGGCTTGCCGCTGGGGCCGATCACTGTCGTGTGCAGCGACTGGTACATGTTGAACTTCGGCATCGCGATGTAGTCCTTGAACCGGCCGGGGACCGGATTCCATCGCGCGTGGACCGTGCCGAGGGCGGCATAGCAGTCGCGGACCGTGTCGACGAGGACGCGGATGCCCACCAGGTCGTAGATCTCCGCGAAGTCACGGCCGCGGACGATCATCTTCTGGTAGACGCTGTAGTAGTGCTTCGGGCGTCCGGTGACCGTGGCCTTGATGCGGGCCGCGCGCAGGTCGGCCTGGACCTCGTCGGTCACTATGGCGAGGTACTCGTCGCGCTTGGGGGCGCGCTCGGCGACCAGGCGCACGATCTCGTCGTACATCTTGGGGTAGAGGATCGCGAAGGCGAGGTCCTCCAGCTCCCACTTGATCGTGTTCATGCCCAGGCGGTGGGCCAGGGGCGCGTAGATCTCGAGGGTCTCGCGGGCCTTCTTCTCCTGCTTCTCGCGCTTGAGATAGCGCATCGTGCGCATGTTGTGCAGGCGGTCGGCGAGCTTGATGACCAGGACGCGCGGGTCCTTGGCCATGGCGACGACCATCTTGCGCACGGTCTCGGCCTGCGCGGCCTCGCCGAACTTGACCTTGTCCAGCTTGGTGACGCCGTCGACGAGCAGGGCGACCTGGTCGCCGAAGTCGCGCTTGAGGGTGTCCAGGCCGTACTCGGTGTCCTCGACCGTGTCGTGCAGGAGCCCCGCCATCAGGGTGGCCGGATCCATGCCGAGCTCGGCGAGGATGGTCGTCACGGCGAGCGGATGCGTGATGTACGGATCGCCGCTCTTGCGCTTCTGGCCTCGGTGCCACCGCTCCGCGACCTGGTAGGCCTTCTCGATCTGGCGCAGCGTGGCCGTCTCGATCTTGGGGTCGTTGCTGCGCACTATCCGCAGCAGCGGCTCCAGGACCGGGTTGTACGGATTGGAGCGCTGGACGCCGAGGCGGGCCAGGCGGGCGCGTACGCGGTTGGAGGAGCCGGAGCGCTCGTTCTTGGCCGCGGTGGGGCGTGGAGTGGGCGTCGTGCTGCCCGCACGGGCCTCGGTGGGGGGCTTGGGGCGCGACGGATCGGCGGCCGGCTTGTCGCCCTTGGCGCTGTCACCTGCGGGCGTGCTCGGTGCGGGCTTGGTGCTGGGAGGCGTGCTCTCCTGCTTCGCCGGCGTCACGCCCTTGGCGGGCGTCGCGCTCTTCGCTTGCGCAGCGGCGGACGCCGCCGCGCGCTGGGCCTGCTCTGCGGCCTTGGCGGCGGTGAGTGCCTTGGACTCGTCTGGCAAGAGGCGCTCCCTGTGCGCGATCCGGGTCCCCCGGTCAGGCCCCGAAGAGCCCATGGTATCGATCCTGGACCTTCGGCTCGCCCTCAGCTCGTGAGACGGCTCTCTACGGGAGAAACGCCTGAGGTCTCCACACCGCGAACCCGGGGTCTCTACAGGAGGAACATCTGAGGCGGGCGCCGGATTCCTCCGGGCCCGCCTCAGGGTGTGCGTGGTGGCTGCTCAGACGCCTCAGGACGCCTCAGACGGTGAGGAGGGCCGCCAGCGGGGCGCCTTCCAGAGCCGTCTCCAGCTTGGCGCGGCCCCCGAGGAAGCCGAGCTCCATCAGGACCGCCACACCGGCGACCTGGGCGCCCGCACGGCGGATGAGCCGCAGGGACGCCTCGGCGGTGCCGCCGGTGGCAAGGACGTCGTCGATGACCATGACGCGGTCGTCCGCGGCGAGGTCCTCGGCGTGCACCTCGATCTCGGCGCTGCCGTACTCCAGGTCGTACGACTGGCTGAGCGTCGCTCCGGGGAGCTTGCCCGCCTTCCGTACGGGGATGAAGCCGAGCCCCGCGCGCAGGGCGACCGGGGCGCCCAGGATGAAGCCGCGGGCCTCCAGGCCGACGATCTTCGTGGCGCCGTGCCGCACCGCGAGGCCCGCGAGGGCCTCGGTCAGTGCGGCGAAGGCCTCCGGGTCCGCGAGGAGCGGCGTGATGTCCTTGAACATCACCCCGGGCTCGGGGTAATCGGGAACGTCCCGGATGCGGCTGAGCAGCAGCTCCGTCGTCCCGGCGAGCTCGGTCATCGGCGCTTCCCCGAAGGACGGCCGCGGCCCCGGCCCCGCGAGGCCGGCTGCGAGCGCGGGCCGACGACGCCCGCGGGGGCGGCGTCCTCCGGCAGGTCGTCCTGCGGCTCGTCGTCGTAGCCCTGCTCCGCGCTCTCCACGGACTCGCCCTTGGCCGCGGCAGCGGCACGCTTGGCGAGGACGCGCTTCTTGAGCGCCTTCATCTGCGGCTCGGTCTCCTTGAGGTCGGCGACGAGCGGCGTGGCGATGAAGATCGAGGAGTACGCACCGGCCGCGAGGCCGACGAACAGCGACAGCGAGATGTCGTTGAGCATGCCCGCGCCGAGGAAGCCGCCACCGATGAAGAGCAGTCCGGCGACCGGCAGCAGCGCGACGACCGTGGTGTTGATCGAACGCACCAGGGTGCTGTTGATGCTGCGGTTGGCGACCTCGCTGTAGGTCCACCGCGTCTGCTTGGTGAGGTCCTTCGACTGCTCCTTCAAGCTGTCGAAGACCACGACGGTGTCGTAGAGCGAATAACCGAGGATCGTCAGCAGACCGATGATCGTGCCCTGTGTGACCTCGAAGCCCACCAGTGCGTACACACCGACGGTGATCGTGATGTCGTGGATCAGGGCGATCAGCGCGGCGAGCGCCATGCGCCACTCGAAGGCGATCGCCAGATAGATCACCACAAGGACCATGAAGATGATCAGGCCCGTCCAGGCCTTCTGGCTGATCTGCTCACCCCAACTGGGGCCCACGAGGTCGGCGTTGATGGCGTCGGCCTTGAGGTCCATGTCCTTGGCCAGATCCGCCTTGATCTGGTCGGACTTGGCGGTGTCCACACCGGCGACCTGGATACGCAGACCGCCCGAACCCAGCTCCTGGACGACCGCGTCGTGACCGGAGGCCTCTTCCGCGTACCTTTCGGCCTGCGCGACCGAGACGCTGGTCTTCGGGGTGGTGAAGACGGCACCGCCCTCGAACTCGATGCCCATGTTCAGGCCGCGCACCGCCAGGCCGACGATGGCCGTGATGGTGATCAGGATCGAGATGCCGTACCAGATCTTGCGCTTGCCGACGAAGTCGTAGCCGACCTCACCGTTGTAGAGCCTGGCGCCGAGACTGCCGAGCTTCGACATCTCACGCCTCCTTCGGGTCGACAGGGCCAGCGGCAGAACCAGTGGCACGGCGGGTGCGTCGCAGCGGCGGCTTGGCGCCGAGCCGCTTCGGGTCGAGGCCGGACCACTTGTGGCCGTTCGCGAAGAACTTCTTGCGCGCCATCAGGGTCATCAGCGGCTTGGTGAAGAAGAACACCACGACGACGTCGAGCAGCGTGGTCAGGCCGAGCGTGAACGCGAAGCCCTGCACCTTGCCGACCGTGACGATGAAGAGCACCGCGGCCGCGAGGAACGACACGAAGTCGGAGACCAGGATGGTGCGCCGGGCACGCGGCCAGGCGCGCTCGACCGCGGGACGCAGCGTGCGTCCCTCTCTGATCTCGTCCCTGACACGTTCGAAGAACACGATGAACGAGTCCGCCGTGATGCCGATCGCAACGATCGCACCACACACCGCGGGCAGGTTCAGGGTGAAGGAGATGGCCGGGCCGAGCAGCGTCATCAGGGTGTACGTCAGGGCTGCCGAGACCAGGAGGCTCGCGATGGCGATCAGCGAGAGGCCGCGGTAGTAGACCACCAGGTAGATGATGACGAGCGCGAGGCCGATGGCTCCGGCGATCAGACCGGCGTGCAGCTGCTCGCCGCCGAGGGCCGGGCTGACGGTGGTGACGCTCTGCTCGTGGAAGGTCAGCGGCAGCGCGCCGTACGACAGGATGTTGGCGAGGTCCTGGGCCGACTCCTGGGTGAAGCTGCCGGAGATCTCGGCGTTCGCGCTCAGCGTCTGGTTGACGCTGGGGGCCGAGGCGACCTCGCCGTCGAGGACGATGGCGAACTGGTTCATCGGCGGCTGCTGCTGCGAGAGCTTGCTGGTCGTCTGGGAGAACTTCTTCGAGCCACCGCTCGTGAAGTCCATGTTGACGACCCAGGCACCACTCTGCTGGTTGATGGTCGCCTTGGCGTCGTCGACGTCCTTGCCGTTCAGCTCGGCAGGACCGAGAACGTACTTCTCCCACTGCCCCGCGTTGTTCTTGCCGCAGGCCACGGTCTGCTCGGACGGCTTGATGCCGTCGCCGACCTTGCCGCGGGCCGCCTTGTCGGTGCAGTCGAGTTCGGTGAACTTCTTCTGCAGCGCCGCGGTGGCCGGGTCTGCGGACGGGGTGGGGGTCGGCGCGCCCTTGTCCTTGTCGCTGCCCTTGTCCGAGGCCTTCGGAGTCGGGGTCGCGTCGGCCTTCAGGCCGTCGGTGACGGCGCGGCCCTGGGAGGTGGGAGAGCCGGAGGCGGTCGGGGTCGAGGACGCCTTGCCGTCGCCCTTCTCGGTCGCCTTGTCCGGGTCCGCGCCCTTGTCCTTCTCCTTGTCCTTGCCGGACGAGGCGGACGGCTCGGGGGTGGGCTCACCGCTGGCCACCGTCAGGACGGGACGGAAGTAGAGCTGAGCGGTCGTGCCGACCTGCTCGCGCGCCTGCTTCTCGTTCGTGCCCTTGGGGATGTTGACGATGATGTTGTCTTCGCCCTGGGTCTGCACCTCGGCCTCGGACACACCCAGACCATTGACGCGGTTGTTGATGATGCTGACCGCGGTGTTCATGTTGGTCGGGTTGATCGCGCTCTTCTTCTGGCCCGGCTCGTCCTTCGCCTGGAGCGTGATGCTCGTGCCGCCGGCGAGGTCGATGCCGAGGCGAGGCGTGGTGTTCCCGGAGAGGAACATCCCCCCGGTGAGCGCCACGAGGGCGATCAGGATGAAGACCAAAGAGCGTCCCGGCTTGCCCGGGGCGCTCTGCCTTCGGCCCTTCTTGGGTGCTGCCACCTTCTCGTTCTCCCTGTCCAACCGCCCGGCGTCCGGTGCACTGCCCCATCGCTGAGCGGGGAGTTCCCGGGTTGGGCGGCCATGAAATGGTGTCGAGCCCCGTCACGAAACCCACGCACTACGGGGGCCGTGGCAGCGCGAGCGGCGCGCCCCACGGACCCCGGTGGTGGCTACTTCGTGTCGGACTCGCCGTCGGTCTTCTTCGGCTCGGCGTCGTCGGCCTTGGGAGCGCTGTCCGCGTCCTTCTTGCCGAGGTCGATGGGCGAGTCGTCGGAAGCGTCGGCGGCGGGCTCGTCGGTCTCGGTGAGGGAGGAGGCGTCGTCCGGGACGACAGGGTTGTCCGACTTCAGGTCTTCACTCGTGCCGTGGACGATGCGGTTGTACTCGTCGTCGTCCAGGACGGCGCCCACGGAGTTCTTCGCGTAGAACGCGTGCACACCAGGAGCCACCTCAAGGAGGACGGCGTCGTCGTGAACCTCCTTGACGGTGGCGTACATCCCCCCGATCGTGCGGATGCCGGTGCCGGGCTGCATCTCATTGCGCATCTGCGCGGCCGCCTGCTGCTTCTTCTTGGCGGAGCGCGTCATCAGGAACATGGCCCCGATGAGCACGATGAAGGGGAGGAGGGTCACGATATTCACGGGACGGAGTTTCCTTCGCATGACCGCGCAGATAAGCGGCCTGATGGACGGGGGTGGGCACGCCGCCCACAAGGGCGGCATCGGCGGAGTCTAAGCGAGTCCGCACCTAAGGAACAACGCTCAGCATGGCACCGCAGTTCCTGACCGTGCGAGTACGCGCGCCGTCACGCCCCGAACAGGTCCCCTTGTCCGATTCCGCCCGCCTGCCGCGGCGGAACAAGGCCGAGATGCGCCCATGCGGCGGGCGTCCCGACCCGGCCGCGGGGGGTGCGCGCGAGCAGCCCCTCCCGTACCAGGAAGGGCTCGGCGACCTCCTCGACCGTCTCGCGCTCCTCGCCCACGGCGACCGCGAGCGTCGACAGGCCGACGGGGCCGCCGCCGAAGAGCTTGAGCAGGGCCTCCAGGACGGCGCGGTCGAGGCGGTCCAGGCCGCGGGCGTCCACCTCATAGACCTTGAGGGCCGCGCCCGCGATGTCCCTGTTGATCACGCCGTCGGCCTTGACCTGGGCGTAGTCCCGCACGCGGCGCAGCAGGCGGTTGGCGATACGGGGCGTGCCGCGCGAGCGCCCGGCGATCTCGGTGGCACCCGCCGGGTCGATCTCCACGTCGAGCAGCTGTGCGGAGCGGTGGATCACGCGCTCCAGCTCGGCCGGTTCGTAGAACTCCATGTGCGCGGTGAAGCCGAAGCGGTCTCGCAGCGGCGGCGGCAGCAGGCCCGCGCGGGTGGTGGCGCCGACCAGGGTGAAGGGCGGCAGTTCCAGCGGGATGGCGGTGGCGCCGGGGCCCTTGCCGACGATGACGTCGACACGGAAGTCCTCCATCGCCATGTAGAGCATCTCTTCGGCGGGCCGGGACATCCGGTGGATCTCGTCGAGGAAGAGCACCTCTCCCTCCTGGAGGGAGGAGAGGATCGCGGCGAGGTCGCCCGCGTGCTGGATGGCCGGGCCGCTGGTGATGCGGATCGGGGCGCCCATCTCGGCCGCGATGATCATCGAGAGGGTGGTCTTGCCGAGGCCGGGAGCGCCGGAAAGCAGGACGTGGTCGGCGGTGGCGCCGCGCGCGCGGGCCGCGCGCAGGACGAGGTCGAGCTGCTCGCGGACCTTCTCCTGGCCGATGAACTCGCCTAGGTCCTTGGGGCGAAGAGCGGCCTCGACCGCCTGGTCCTCGCCGTCGGCGACAGAGTCCACAAGCCGCTCCGCGGCGGGTCCGACGAGCCGCTCGGCCGCGCCCGCCGCGGCGGTCGTGTCGTCGGTCGTCTCGTCCCAGTTCATGAGCTCGCCTCGCGATGTGGTTCTGGTGATCAGGGGGTGGCGAATACCAGCGGGTGCCGGCGAATACCAGCAGGTGCTAGCGGGTGCGGTTCAGTGTCTGCAGCGCGGCCTTGAGGAGCTGGCCCACCTGCGGCCTCTCGGAGGCCTCGGCCTGCGGGGTGACGGCGGTGACGGCTTCGTCCGCCTCGCGCGTCGCGTACCCCAGGCCGATGAGCGCCGCATGCAGCTGGTCGCTCCAGCCCGCGGTGACAGGGGCGCCGATCGCGGGGCCTCCGTTCCCGAGGGGCTGGCCGAGGCGGTCCTTGTACTCCAGGAGGAGCTTCTGGGCGCCCTTCTTGCCGATGCCCGGGACCGCGGTGAGCGCCTTCTCGTCGCCGGTGGCGACCGCGCGGCGCAGGGCGTCCGGGCTGTGCACGGCGAGCATGGCCTGCGCCAGGCGCGGTCCGACGCCGCTCGCGGTCTGCAGGAGCTCGAAGGTCTGGCGCTCGTCGTCGTCCGCGAAGCCGTACAGCGTGAGGGAGTCCTCGCGGACGACGAGGGAGGTGGCGAGCTTGGCCTGCTGGCCGATCCGCAGGGTGGAGAGGGTGTTCGGCGTGCACTGGATGGCCATGCCGACGCCGCCGACCTCGACCACCGCCGTATCGGGGGCGAGGGCGGCGACGGGGCCGCTGACGAAGGCGATCATGCGGTACGGCCTTTCTGTGCTGGTGCGGTCTTCGATGCGTGCAGGGCCGCGGCCTGCTGGAGACGGTTCTGGGCGACTGCCTGCTGGAGCCGGTTCTGCGCAGGGGCGCGCCAGATGTGACAGATGGCGAGGGCGAGGGCGTCCGCCGCGTCCGCGGGCTTGGGCGGTGCGTCGAGCCGCAGGAGGCGGGTGACCATCGCCCCGACCTGCGCCTTGTCGGCGCGGCCGCTGCCGGTGACGGCGGCCTTGACCTCGCTGGGTGTGTGCAGGGCCACGGGGATGCCGCGCCGCGATGCGCAGAGCATGGCCACGGCGCTTGCCTGGGCGGTACCCATGACCGTACGCACGTTGTGTTGGCTGAACACCCGCTCCACGGCGAGGACTTCGGGGTCGTGCTCGTCCAGCCACTGCTCGATGCCCTGCTCGATGGCGACCAGGCGGTGACCCAACTCGGCGTCCGGCGGCGTCCGTACGACACCGACGCCGCGCATGGTCAGCTGCCGCCCGGCGACCCCGTCGACGACGCCCACGCCGCACCGGGTGAGCCCGGGGTCCACCCCCAGTACGCGCATGCGCGTCCTCCCCTTGTCGCGGCGACGATCTTTGACTTCACGCCAGGCTATCCGTTACCACCGACAACAGCGGCGGGCCGGTGGACGTGTGTCCCATCCGGCCCGCCGAAACTGCTCAGCTCGCGGCAGCGCTACGCGTCGACCTTCTCCATGACCTCGTCGCTCACATCGAAGTTGGCGAAGACGTTCTGGACGTCGTCGCTGTCCTCGAGCGCGTCGATCAGCTTGAAGATCTTCCGCGCGCCGTCCTCGTCGAGCTCGACCTGCATGGTCGGGACGAAGTTGGCGTCGGCCGAGTCGTACTCGATGCCGGCCTCCTGGAGCGCGGTGCGGACCGCGACCATGTCGGTGGCCTCGGAGAGGACCTCGAAGGACTCGCCGAGGTCGTTGACCTCTTCGGCACCGGCGTCAAGGACCGCACCCAGGACGTCGTCCTCGGCCAGCTCGCCCTTGGGGACGATCACGACGCCCTTGCGGTTGAAGAGGTACGAGACGGAGCCCGGGTCGGCCATGGAACCGCCGTTGCGGGTCATCGCGACGCGTACGTCCGATGCCGCGCGGTTGCGGTTGTCGGTGAGGCACTCGATGAGCACCGCGACGCCGTTCGGTCCGTAGCCCTCGTACATGATCGTCTCGTAGTCGGCGCCACCGGCTTCGAGACCGGCACCGCGCTTGACCGCGGAGTCGATGTTCTTGTTCGGGACCGAGCTCTTCTTGGCCTTCTGGATGGCGTCGAAGAGGGTCGGGTTACCGGACACGTCGGCGCCGCCCGTACGGGCCGCGACCTCGATGTTCTTGATCATCTTCGCGAAGAGCTTGCCGCGCTTGGCGTCAATCACGGCCTTCTTGTGCTTCGTCGTAGCCCATTTAGAGTGGCCGGACATCTGCCTGTCTCCTTCGCGTTACCCAACTGTACGAACGCAGAGATCCTACTAGGATCCCGCCGCCGCGTGCCCCCGCACCATCCCGACGAACAGCTCGTGCACGCGATGGTCGCCCGTCAGCTCGGGGTGGAACGACGTGGCGAGCGCGTTGCCCTGGCGCACGGCGACGATGTGTCCCTCGTGCTCGGCGAGCACCTCGACGCGCGCGCCTACGGACTCGACCCAGGGGGCGCGGATGAAGACACCCTCCACGGGGTCGCCGTCGATGCCGGCGATGTCGACGGCCGCCTCGAAGGACTCGTTCTGCCGCCCGAAGGCGTTACGGCGCACGATCATGTCGATGCCGCCGAAGGTCTCCTGCTCGGAGCGCGGATCGAGGATCTTGTCGGCGAGCATGATCATGCCCGCGCAGGTGCCGTAGACCGGCATACCGGCGCGCACGCGCGCGCGAAGGGGCTCCAACAGGCCGAACAGGGCGGCCAGTTTGGAGATGGTGGTGGACTCACCGCCGGGGATGACCAGGCCGTCCACATCGGCCAGCTCTTCGGGGCGCCTGACCGGCCTGGCCACGGCGTCCGCCGAGGCCAGGGCGATCAAGTGCTCCCGTACGTCGCCCTGGAGTGCCAGGACGCCGACTACAGGGGTGTCAGTCATCTACGTAGTGCCTTACCAGCCACGGTTCGCGTAGCGCTCGGCCTCGGGGAGGGTGTCGCAGTTGATGCCGACCATGGCCTCGCCGAGGTTGCGGGACGCGTCCGCGATGATCTTGGGGTCGTCGTAGAAGGTGGTGGCCTTCACGATGGCGGCGGCGCGCGCGGCCGGGTCGCCCGACTTGAAGATGCCGGAGCCGACGAAGACGCCCTCGGCACCGAGCTGGCGCATCAGGGCGGCGTCGGCGGGGGTGGCGACGCCACCGGCCGAGAAGAGGACCACCGGCAGCTTGCCGAGCTCGGAGACCTCCTTGACCAGCTCGTACGGGGCACGCAGGTCCTTGGCGGCGGCGTACAGCTCGTTGTTGTCGAAGCCGCGCAGCTTGGCGATCTCGTTCTTGATCTGGCGCAGGTGGCGCACGGCCTCGACGACGTTGCCGGTGCCGGCCTCGCCCTTGGAGCGGATCATGGCCGCGCCCTCGGCGATGCGGCGCAGGGCCTCGCCCAGGTTGGTGGCGCCACACACGAACGGGGTCGTGAAGGCGAACTTGTCGCTGTGGTTGACCTCGTCGGCCGGGGTCAGGACCTCGGACTCGTCGATGTAGTCGACGCCGAGCGACTGGAGCACCTGGGCCTCGACGAAGTGGCCGATGCGGGACTTGGCCATGACCGGGATGGAGACGGCCTCGATGATCTCTTCGATCATGTTCGGGTCGGACATCCGGGCCACGCCGCCGTCCTTGCGGATGTCGGCCGGAACCCGCTCCAGCGCCATGACGGCCACCGCGCCGGCGTCCTCGGCTATCTTCGCCTGCTCGGCGTTGACGACGTCCATGATGACGCCGCCCTTGAGCTGCTCGGCCATGCCGCGCTTGACGCGCGCGGTGCCGGTCTCGGGCGACTGGTTGCTGCTGGGGAGGGTGCTGGACACGGAGTTGACCTCGCTCGCTGAAGACGGGTTACTGCGTCTACGAGGAAACTCCCGACCACCAGTCCACAGCAAGGGCCAATGGATGACCGGTGGCTCATTTTTCCCGGACGCCCCTGGTCAGCGGCCCGAAGATCCCTGGTCAGCGGCGTGCCCGTCGGCCCGTCCCGTCAGGGGTTCTGCGTCGTCGCGCGGTCGGCGAGGGCGACCGGCGGTTCGTCGTCCATCTCGAAGGCCATCGGGAAGGGCGCGTGGCCCGCGAGGCGGAACCAGCGGACCTTGCGGTGCCTGCGCAGGGCGCGGGCCGCGCGTACGGCGTCGTTGTGGAAGCGCCGGGCCATCGGCACCCGGCGCAGGGCCGCGGCCAGCTCGGCCGCCGCCTCGTCGCCGCCCGGAGCCTCGCGCACCGCCTCGACCTGCTGCACCTCGCCGAAGATCGCGCGCAGCGCCTGGCTGAGCTCGCTCTCGGCGACCTCGCGGTGCTCCTCCTCCGCCTGTCGGGCCGCGTGCGCCGCCTCGTAGAGCACGATGGAGGCCGCGGGGTCGAGCACCCCCGAGGTGGCCAGCTCCTGGGCGACCGAGGCGCGGCGCAGCAACTGGGCGTCGAGGGCGGCGCGGGCCGCGTCGATGCGGGCGTGCAGCCGGTCGAGCCGGCCCGCGGTCCAGCTCAGGTAGAGGCCGATCGCGAAGAGGGCTACCGCGATCCAGATCAGTGTCGAGGTCACCGGGGGAAGGCTAGTCGCATCGGCGGCGCCGCTTCACCGCCGGGCTCCCGGGCGGTGCACCCGGAGCCCGGCGAGCGGTCAGTCCCGCGCCAGTCCGAACCGCGCCCGCAGACCCGAGCGTTCATCGGCGGCCACCGCCGCCGCCCCGTCCGCCACCGTCTCGTACACCGAGAGGATGTCGGCGCCCACCGTCGACCAGTCGAAGCGGCGCACGTGCTTGCTGCCGCGCTCGCGCAGCTCCTCGCGGCGCTTGGGGTCGCCGAGGAGGCGCAGGGCCCCCGCGGCCAGCGAGTCCGCGTCCTCGTTGGTGAACAGGTCGCCCGCGGCTCCCTGGTCGAGGACCTGTGCGAAGGCGTCCAGATCGCTGGCGAGGACGGGTGCGCCCGCAGACAGCGCCTCGACCAGGATGATCCCGAAGCTCTCGCCCCCGGTGTTGGGAGCGACGTACACGTCGACGCTGCGCAGCAGCCGCGCCTTGTCCTCGTCGCTGACCATGCCGAGGAACTCCACGCGCTCCCGCATCTCCACGGGCAGCGAGGAGACGGCCTCGTGCTCGTCGCCGCGGCCCGCGACGAGCAGCCGGGTGTCGGGGCGCTCGGCAAGGATCTTCGGCAGCGCCTTCATCAGCACCGGAAGGCCCTTGCGCGGCTCGTCGATGCGGCCGATGAAGCCGATCGTCCCGCCCTGCCACTCCTTCTTGGGCTCGACCCTGGCGAAGAAGTCGACGTCCACGCCGTTCGGGATGACGACCGCGTCCCCGCCCAGGTGCTCGACGAGCGTGCGGCGCGCGTACTCGCTCACCGCGATGCGCGCGCTGATCTTCTCCAGGGCGGGCTGCAGGATCGGATACGCCGCGATCATCGCCCGTGAGCGCGGGTTGGACGTGTGGAACGTCGCGACGATCGGGCCCTGCGCCGCCCAGCACGTGAGCAGCCCCAGGGAGGGCGAGGTCGGCTCGTGGATGTGGATGACGTCGAACGTGCCGTCGTGCAGCCAGCGCCGCACCCGCGCGGCCGACAGGAACCCGAAGTTGAGCCGGGCCACCGAGCCGTTGTACGGCACCGGAACGGCGCGGCCCGCCGACACGACGTACGGCGGAAGGGGGGTCTCGTCATCCGCCGGAGCCAGGACGGACACCTCGTGCCCGAGGCGGATCAGGTGCTCCGCGAGGTCGCGGATGTGGAACTGGACGCCGCCCGGCACGTCCCACGAGTAGGGGCAGACGATGCCGATCCTCACGGGGCGGTCCCCTCGGCGGGTCGCACGGAGTCGTCAGCGGGCCCCTTGGCTGGGTCGAGATCAGCGAGCCACAAGCGCTGCAGCATGTGCCAGTCCTCCGGATGGTCGGCGATACCCGTGGCGAAGGCGTCTGCCAGCGCCTGCGTCATGACAGACGTCTTCTCCGTGCGGGTACCTGTCTCGGGGACATCGATGGGGGCGTGAATGCGCCCCTTCATGACGGGCGACTCGTCGTACCAGAGGGTGACGGGCAGCAACAGCGCTCCCGTCTGCTGCGCGAGGATCGCGGGGCCCGCGGGCATCCGCGCGGTGTCCCCGAAGAACTTCACCTCGACGCCGGACGCCGAGAGGTCCCGGTCGGCCACGAGGCAGATCAGCCCGCCCGCGCGCAGCCGCCGTGCCAGGGTGCCGAAGGCGGAGCCGCCCTCGTGCGGAAGCACCTCCATGCCGAGGCTTTCGCGGTAGGCGACGAAGCGGTCGTACAGCGTCTCGGGCTTGAGCCGCTCGGCGACCGTCGTGAACGGCGTCTCGAGCTTCGTGGTGACCCACGCGCCCGCCAGGTCCCAGTTGCCCAGGTGCGGAAGCGCGATGATGACGCCCTTGCCGGAGGCGAGGCCATCGGTCAGGTGGTGGACGTCCTTGACGTCGAAGCCTTCCCTGATGCGCTCCCGGCTCCAGGACGGCAGCCGGAACGACTCCATCCAGTAGCGCAGGTACGAGCGCATGCCCGCCTTGGAGAGCTCGGCAAGGCGCTCCGGGCTCGCGTCGGGCACCACGCGCGCGTAGTTCGCCTCGAGGCGCAGGACGCCCTTGCCGCGGCGCTTCCACACGGCGTCGGCGATGGTCCGGCCCAGGCGCACCGCCACCGGTTCGGGGAGCTTCTTGACCGAGCTCCAGGCGGCTCCGTAGAGCGCGTCGGTCAGTCGTTCCTTCACGACGTGGCCTCACTCTCCTGCGCCTGGGCGTCCGTGGCAGCGTCCGCCTCCGCGGACTCCTTGCGCACGGTCACCACGCGCTGGATCAGCGTGACGAGACTGCCGACGGCGACGGCCCACAGGGCGATGGGCAGCAGTACGTCGATGCCCGGGACCCCGAACTTGTGCAGCCCCGCGAGGCCCGCGGCGACCAGCGTGATCACCAGGCGTTCGGCGCGCTCCACCAGGCCGTTGACCGCGACGGGCAGGCCGATCGCCTCGCCGCGCGCCTTCGTGTAGGAGACCACCTGGCCGCTGGCCAGGCAGAAGATGGAGACGGCGCACAGGATGTTGTTGTCGCCCGAGCCCGCGTACCAGAGCGCGAGGCCGCCGAAGATCGCGCTGTCGGCCACCCGGTCGAGCGTCGAGTCCAGGAAGGCTCCCCAGCGGCTGGAGCGTCCCAGCTGCCGTGCCATGTTTCCGTCGATGAGGTCGGAGAACACGAAGAGCGTGATGACGATCGTGCCCCAGAAGAACTCTCCGCGGGGGAAGAAGACCAGCGCGCCCGCCACCACACCGGCCGTGCCGATGAACGTGACCGCGTCGGGGCTCACGCCGCGACGGATGAGAAACGCGGCGAACGGTGTGAGAACACGCGTGAAGAATGCACGCGCGTACTTGTTCAGCATGGCCTTCCCGAGGGGTCGGTGAGCCGCGCGGCCCTGTTGGCCACCGGCTGGCCCATCGTAGTCACGCCCTTGACGGACCGGCTCGCCCCCTCACGATCGCGTACGACGTATGGACGCACAGTGACCCGAGTGGAAAGCTCGAAAGCACCGCGGGCGTCGCAGGAGCCGACCCGCACACGGCCCCGCGTGTCCGCGAGCAGCCAGCATCCCCGAGGGGGCTGTGCCTCCTCACCGTGCACGTGACCGGGAGGCCAAGGCATGGGCGACAAGGCGAACGCACACCCCGGAGCCGCCGGCAGGGCTACAGCGGCCGACCACCCCGCCTCCGTACGGAATGTGGTGCTGGTCGGCCACAGCGGATCGGGCAAGACGACTCTGGTGGAGGCCCTCGCGCTGACCGCGGGGGCGGTGAACCGGGCGGGCCGTGTGGAGGACGGCACCGCGGTATCCGACTACGACGACATCGAGCACCGGCAGCAGCGCTCGGTACAACTGTCCCTGGTCCCCGTCGAATGGGGCGGCTACAAGATCAATCTCCTGGACACCCCCGGGTACGCCGATTTCGTCGGGGAGTTGAGGGCCGGTCTGCGCGCGGCGGACGCGGCCCTTTTCGTCGTTTCGGCAGCCGACGGCGTGGACGGCGCGACCCGCATGGTGTGGGAGGAGTGCGCGGCGGTCGGCATGCCGCGCGCCATCGTGGTGACCCACCTGGAGGCGGCCCGCGCCGACTTCGGCGAGATGACACGGACCTGCGCCGAGGCCTTCGGGGCTGACGACCCCGACGCCGTCCTTCCGCTGTACCTGCCGCTGCACGGCGCCAAGGGGCCGGACGGGCACGCACCGGTGACCGGCCTGGTCGGGCTGCTCTCGCAGCGGATCTTCGACTACGCGTCCGGCGAACGCAAGGAGTCCGAACCGGGCGAGGAACAGCTCCCGCTCATCGAGGACGCGCGCAACAAACTGATCGAGGGGATCATCGCCGAGAGCGAGGACGAGTCCCTCATGGACCGCTATCTCAGCGGCGAGGACATCGACTTCAAGACGCTCGTGGACGATCTGGAGCGGGCCGTGGCGCGCGGCATCTTCCACCCCGTGCTCGCGGCGGCGCCCGCGGCCGAGGGCGCCCGGCAGGGCATCGGCACGGTGGAGCTCCTCGAGCTGATCACGGGCGGCTTCCCCACCCCCCTGGAGCACCCGGCGCCCGCCGTCACCACACCGGGCGGCAAGGCGCGGCCCGCGGTCACCTGCGATCCCGACGGCCCGCTGGTCGCCGAGGTCGTGAAGACCGCCTCCGATCCCTACGTGGGGCGCGTCTCGCTCGTACGCGTCTTCTCCGGCACCCTGCGCCCCGACGAGACCGTGCACGTCTCCGGGCACGGCCTGGCCGACCGCGGCCACGAGGACCACGACGTCGACGAGCGCATCGGGGCGCTCTCCTCCCCCTTCGGCAAGCAGCAGCGCTCGCTCGTCAGCTGCATCGCGGGCGATCTGGCCTGCGTCGCCAAGCTGAACCGCGCGGAGACGGGCGACACCCTTTCGGCCAAGGACGATCCGCTCCTGATGGAGCCCTGGGACATGCCCGACCCGCTCCTGCCGCTCGCCATCCAGGCGCACAGCAAGGCGGACGAGGACAAGCTCTCCCAGGGGCTCTCCCGGCTGGTCGCCGAGGACCCGACGATGCGCCTGGAACAGAATCAGGACACCCACCAGGTGGTCCTGTGGTGCCTGGGTGAGGCCCATGCGGACGTCGCCCTGGAGCGGCTGCGCAGCCGGTACGGCGTGCAGGTCGACGTCGTGAACCACAGGGTCTCCCTCCGGGAGACGTTCGCCGGCAAGTCGGCGGGGCGCGGCCGCCACGTGAAGCAGTCCGGCGGCCACGGCCAGTACGCGATCTGCGAGATCGAGGTCGAACCGCTGCCGGGCGGCAGCGGCATCGAGTTCGTCGACAAGGTCGTGGGCGGCGCCGTGCCCCGGCAGTTCATCCCGTCCGTCGAGAAGGGCGTGCGCGCGCAGGCCGCGAGGGGTGTGGCCGCCGGCTACCCCCTCATCGACGTACGCATCACGCTGCTCGACGGCAAGGCGCACTCGGTGGACTCGTCCGACGCCGCGTTCCAGACGGCGGGCGCGCTCGCCCTGCGCGAGGCCGCGGCCGACGCCAAGATCCACCTCCTGGAGCCGGTGGCCGAGGTGCGGGTCCTGGTCGGCGACGAGCATGTGGGCTCGGTGATGAGCGATTTCTCGGGGCGCCGCGGCCGGGTGGTCGGGACCGAGCAGGCGCCCGGCGGGCGCACGCTCGTACGGGCCGAGGTGCCCGAGATCGAGATCGGGCGGTACGCCGTGGATCTGCGGTCCCTCTCGCAGGGCACCGCGCGCTTCAGCCGCACCTACGCACGCCACGAACCCATGCCGTCACAGCTCTCCGAGAAGATCCGTGAACAGGCCCAGGACGTCTCCTAGTTGAGCGACCGCGAGGGGAACACCAGCCGGATGCCGCCCGCCCCGCCCCTCGGGACGGGCGGCATCCGGAGGTCCCCTGCCGGATGTCGGTGCGCACCGATACGCTGATGACCTGATCAACAGGTGTGCCAGGCAGGGAAGTCGGGAAAAGCCGCAGCAGCGAACGAATTGCGGCGATGGGGGCGGCAGTGGCGGATGACGTATTCGACTTCAGGCCCGGGGCCCAGGTCCCGCTGTCCGGGGCCGCAGGACAGACGGCGGCGACCCACGCCCTCGCGTCGGCCGCGTACCGCGACGACAAGGCGAAGAAGATCCTCGACGCCAACAACGAATGGCACAAGTCAGAGGTGAAGGACGGCCTTTGGTCGCTCTTCGCGCCGAACCTGGGCGAGGCGTTCTCCCGTGCCGTGCAGGTGCGGATGCTGGGCGGCGCCCGCAAGCCGCTCATCCAGTCCTTCGGCACGGAGCCGCAGTCGGTGGTCGAGCACTGCCTCGCGGCGAACCGCATCCGCAAGGAGCGCGACAGCTGGCTCACCGCCGTGATGGCGCTGTGCGGGCTGCTGTTCCTGCCCGGACTCCTCGTCTGGCTGCTGCTCTTCACCGCCAAGCAGGCGGTCGTCAAGCGGGACAACAAGCGGGCGAGCGCGATCGCCACGGCCGTCCTGGTCGCCATGGGCGTCCTCGCCGTGATCTTTCTCATCAAGCTGCCGATCGGCGGCCCCCTCGGCTGGTACATACGCGCCGCGATCGTCGTCCCCGTCCTTGGCTGGTTCTGGGCCAAGATGATCGCCGAGCGCACCGCGCGGGACCTGCGCGACCGCTGGGGTGGTCTGCTCTCCGGCGGCGGCATCGGCGCCAAGATCCCCGAGGCGGTGCCGGGCAGCCCGGGCGAGACGGCCGCCGAGCAGCTGCGCCAGGGCCTGGCGCGCCTGTCGGCCGAGCAGCAGAGCAACTCGGTGTTCTACGCAGGCCCCAAGGGAATACTGGGCATGGGCACGCGCTGGGGAAGCTGGCAGCTCGCCGAGGAGCTGGTCTCCGGCAAGGAAGGCACGGAGATCCACCCGTTCCGCAGCTGGGACGTCATACGCGCGGTGCACGACCAGCTGCGCCTCCTCGAGCGCGGCCCGCTGCACACCGGCGGCTTCCCGACCCCGTCGATAAAGCACTGGATCGTCTCCCCCATCGGGGAGAACGCGAAGGCGGTCTCCCGCCCCGGCGGCACGGAGGTCGAGGCCTTCCAGGTCCGGGGCCACGAGATACAGCGGATCTGCAACGAGCAGCAGTTCGGCAGCGGCAACCGGCACTATCTGGGGGTCCAGTTCACGCTGTGGGACGGCCAGTTGGTGATCACGATGCTGATCACGGTGACGGTCCTGCACGAGACCCTGCGCATCGAGGTCACAGGACACGCGCTCGGACCGGTCCACTCGCTGTTCACCAGCAAGCCCGACCCCAAGGTCAAGAAGGTCTCCAAGCCCATCAAGTTCTGGGAGACCACCGAGCGCAAGCTGCCGCTTGTCGACGCCGACGAGGTCGTACGCCTCGCGGTGCGCGCCCCCTTCACCTGGTATCCGCCGATCCTGGACCACCTCGGCGGCAAGCTGGTGCTGCCCGAGCCCTTCGGCCTGCGGCACGCCTGGGCGGACAAGCCGTGGCGCCACCGCTTCATGGCCGACGACGCCTTGCGCGCGGCCACACCGGTGCTGCGCGTGGTGCACTCGGCGGCCATCAAGGTCCTCGAGGAGAACGGCGTCGACACGGAGAAGTTCGGCACACGCTCCGGCTTCCTCAGCGGCGCGGTCCAGGACCCGATGCCGAGGAAGGCGGACGTGTACGACGCGTGACCGGGGTGATCGCTAGAGGGCGGGGGCGGGCCAGGCGTCGGCCAGCATCTTGCGGGTGTCCGCGAGCAGCTGCGGCAGCACCTTGGTGTGGCCGACGACCGGCATGAAGTTCGTGTCCCCGCCCCAGCGCGGCACGAGGTGCTGGTGCAGATGCGCGGCGATGCCGGCGCCCGCCACCGTGCCTTGGTTCATGCCGATGTTGAAGCCGTGCGCGCCGGACGCGGTGCGTAGTGCCGTCATGGCCTGCTTGGTGAACTCGGCGAGCTCGGCCGTCTCCGGGACGGTCAGCTCCGTGTAGTCGGCGACATGGCGGTAGGGCACGACCATCAAGTGGCCGCCGTTGTACGGGTAGAGGTTGAGCACCGCGTACACCTGCTCGCCGCGCGCGACGACCAGACCGTCCTCGTCGGATTTGGCCGGGATGGAACAGAAGGGACAGCCGTCGTCGGCGCCCGGACCGCTCGGCTTGTTCTCGCCCTGGATGTACGCCATCCGGTGGGGCGTCCACAGGCGCTGGAACGCGTCCTGCGTCCCCACTCCGATCTGCTGCTCCGGCTCACTCGTCATGCAGTGAAGCATATGACTTAGCCCGATCGAAGCGTGTCGCCGGGGCGCCCGCCGGGCGCAGCACCGCGAAGCTGTGCGAATGACCCATGACAGCCGTCAGGCACGCTGGGAGAACCGCACGGAGGCACCGCTGGCCGTGGCCTCGCTGCTCTACCTGATCTCGTACGCGGTGCTGGTCCTGGCCTCTGGGCTGCCCGGGGCATGGCGCGGCGTCTGTCTCTCGGTGATCTTCGCGGCCTGGGCCGCCTTCGCAGTGGACTACGCGGTGCGGTGGCGGCTGAGCGGGCAGGGACCGCGCTTCGTACGCAGCCACTGGCTGGACACCCTCGTCCTCGTGCTGCCCCTGCTGCGGCCGCTGCGCATCGTGCACATCTATGAGGCCGTCCAGCGCAGACAAGGGAGGCCGCGTCTGCCCCTGCACGCGCGCGTGGTCACGTACGCCGGTCTTTCGGTGCTGCTCCTCGGCTTCGCCGGGGCGCTGGCCGTCTACCAGCATGAGCACGCGGCTCCGGGCGCGACGATCCTCACCTTCGGGGACTCGGTGTGGTGGACGTCGGCCACGCTCGCGACCGTGGGATACGGCGATGTGGCGCCCGTGACGCCGCTGGGGCGCGTGATCGCGGTGGGCCTGATGCTCTGCGGCCTCGCGCTGCTCGGCGCGGTGACGGGGTCGTTCTCGTCGTGGATGTTGCAGGTGTTCACGCGGGAGGACGACGAGAGGCCCCCGGGACGGTGATCGTCCCGGGGGCCTGACTCCCGCGTCGGCGGGGGCGGATCACACCTGCTCGCGACGCTCCACCACGTCGAGGAGCTTGGCGAGCGCCTGGTCGCGCGGGATGCCGTTCTCCTGCGAGCCGTCGCGGTAGCGGAAGGAGATCGTGCCCGCGTTCATGTCGTCGTCACCGACGATGATCATGAACGGGACCTTCAGCTTCTGCTGCGTCCTGATCTTCTTCTGCATGCGGTCGGACGAGGCGTCCACCTCGACCCGAAGGCCCTTCTTCTTGGCCTCGGCCGCGAACTCCTGGAGGTACGGGATGTGCGCGTCACCGACCGGGATGCCCACGGCCTGCACCGGGGCGAGCCACGGCGGCATCGCACCCGCGTAGTGCTCCAGGAGCACCGCGAAGAACCGCTCGATCGACCCGAAGAGCGCGCGGTGGATCATCACCGGACGCTGCTTCGAGCCGTCGGGCGAGGTGTACTCGAGGTTGAAGCGCTCCGGCAGGTTGAAGTCCAGCTGCACCGTCGACATCTGCCAGGTACGGCCGATGGCGTCCTTGCACTGCACGGAGATCTTCGGGCCGTAGAAGGCGGCGCCGCCCGGGTCCGGGACCAGCGGCAGGCCCTGCTTCTCGGCGACCCTGCGCAGCGTCTCGGTGGCCTCTTCCCAGGCCTCGTCCGAGCCGACGAACTTCTCCGGGTCCTTGGTGGACAGCTCCAGGTAGAAGTCGGTCAGGCCGTAGTCGCGAAGCAGGTTCAGGACGAAGGTGAGCGTCGTGTCGAGCTCGTCCGCCATCTGCTCCTTGGTGCAGTAGATGTGCGCGTCGTCCTGGGTGAAGCCGCGGGCACGGGTGAGACCGTGCACGACGCCGGACTTCTCGTACCGGTACACCGTGCCGAACTCGAAGAGACGCAGCGGCAGTTCACGGTAGGAACGCCCGCGCGCATCGAAGATCAGGTTGTGCATCGGGCAGTTCATGGGCTTGAGGTAGTAGTCCACGCCCTCGTCGAGCTGCATGGGCGGGTACATGCCGTCGGCGTACCAGTCCAGGTGGCCCGAGGTCTCGAAGAGCTTCCCCTTCGTGGCGTGGGGGGTGTAGACGAACTCGTACCCCTCCTCCTCGTGGCGCCGCCGCGAGTAGTCCTCCATGACCCGGCGGATGATGCCGCCCTTGGGGTGGAAGACCGCGAGGCCCGAGCCGATCTGCTCCGGGATGGAGAAGAGGTCCAGCTCGCTGCCGAGCTTGCGGTGGTCGCGCTTCTCGGCCTCGGCGAGGAACTCCAGGTGGGCCTTGAGCTCGTCCTTCGTGGGCCAGGCGGTGCCGTAGATGCGCTGGAGCATCGGGTTCTTCTCGCTGCCGCGCCAGTACGCGGCGGCGTTGCGCATCAGCTTGAACGCCGGGATGTTGCGGGTGGTGGGCAGGTGGGGACCGCGGCAGAGGTCCTTCCAGCACAGGTCGCCGGTCTTCGGGTCGAGGTTGTCGTAGATGGTCAGCTCGCCGCCGCCCACCTCGACGTCCGCGCCGTCGTCGCTCGAAGCGGAGCCCTTGATGCCGATGAGCTCCAGCTTGTACGGCTCGTCGGCGAGCTCCTCGCGGGCGGCCTCGTCCGTGACGACGCGGCGCGAGAAGCGCTGGCCGCGCTTCTGGATCTCCTGCATCTTCTTCTCGATGGCCTTGAGATCCTCGGGCGTGAACGGCTTCTCGACGTCGAAGTCGTAGTAGAAGCCGTTCTGGACCGGCGGGCCGATGCCCAGCTTGGCGTCCGGGAAGAGCTCCTGCACGGCCTGCGCCATCACGTGCGCGGTGGAGTGGCGCAGGATGTTCAGGCCGTCCTCGGAGGAGATCTCGACCGGCTCGACCTCCTCGCCGTCCTGCACGGCGTACGCGAGGTCCTTCAGCTCGCCGGCCACGCGGGCGGCGACGATGGTGCGCTCTCCGGCGAAGAGTTCGGCGGCCGTAGTGCCCGTCGTCACCACGCGCTCTTCCCGCTCGGAATCGCGATGGATGATCACACGGACGTCTGACACCGGTCTTCTCCTACCTGAAGGGGGTCGCGGCAGATCTGCTCCTGCGCGCGAAACGAATCGTACCGAGCCGGGGGCGCCCATCGCGAAACGGTTACCTCCCCGGCCCCGGCCGCGCCCCGCCTCAGACGCCCCTAGTCGCCGCTGCACGCCTCCTCAGTCGCCGCTGCACGCCTCCTCGAAGAAGTCGAGATTCTCCTGGAGCGACTTCATCAGGCGGTCCTTCTCCCCCTCGTCCACCTGCACCGGCACCACTCCCGAGGCCCCGGTGAGCCGCCGGAACCCGCCCCGGCTCTCCAGGCGCCCGTGCACCCGGATCGGCAGCCCCACCAGATGGGCATGGCCCGCGATGCGGTAGGACTCCTCGTCGAGGGTCATGCGTACGTGGGGGACGTCCGCGCCCCCGAGCACCCGGACCCGCACCGTGCCCTCGCCCCGCGGCCCCGACCGCCGCATCCGCACCACAGCCCCCGTGATCCGCACCGGCATCGCCGGCTCGTCCCGCAGATAGCGGGCGCTCGCCTCCCTGAGCACCGTCAGGTCACCGGGCGAGAACTCGACGGGCTCGGCATCGACGGCGCACCCCTCGGGCACCCCGGCGGCCGGCGCCCACTCCACGGCGATCCGCGCCCCCTCCGTTCCCCGCACCAGGGCCACGACGGCCTCCGTCAGCTCATGGCTGACGCCTGCCTCCACGGCTCCGTCGAAGGCGTCCATGCCACCGGTGGCGCGCTGGTAGTCGACGGCCTCGCGGACCGCGTACAGCGCCTGGTGCAGCCGCACCGCGAGGAGCCGCCCGGTCAGGACGGGCACGAACGCCGTGAGCTGCCGCCCGCCGGGAGCGGGCCCGACCAGGACGCTCTCCAGGGACGCGGCGGCGGGCCCGCGGTGCCGCGCCCCGTAGTACCCGGCACGGCCACGCGCCGCGAGGGCCCCCGCGAGCAGCATCTGCCGCGCCGCCGCCCGCAGTTGTTCCTCGGCCGTCCAGGTCGCGGCGCCCGCCGGACCTGCCGGGACGTCCCGCCACCAGCGGATCTCGTCGCTCGGCACGGTGAGCCCGACGAGCACGTCACGCGCGGACGGCGACGCGCTGCGCGACAGGGCGACGAGCGCCTCGCCGAGCAGGTCCTCGCAGTCGGGGAAGGCCCTGCTCTCCGGCACGAGCAGGCTCGTGCCACCGGCGCCGGGGCCAGGCGGGGTCCAGCGGGCATAGCGGCCCGCCGCTCCTCCGCGCCGGTGCCAGCCGTGCCGGTCGAGCAGCGCGCCGAGCACGGCGGGGTCGACCTGCGAAGGCTCGGGGGGACCCAGCGGGGCCAGCGGATCGGCCCAGCTGCCCGCGGCTTCAACGGGGTGCGGGCGGACGGGTCGTACTGGCTCTTCGATCGGGCGGTGCATCAGGGTCTCCCTCCCGTCCCGACCCGCGTCATGATCTCGCAGAGGGCCCTGTCGTCGAAGATCCGCGAGGTCGGGACGCGCACGGTGGTCCTGCGCCGGCCGGTCACCTGGTGTCCGGCGAGGTTGGTCCAGTAGCAGCAGTGCCGCAGGTCGAGCCGGTCATGGCCCGCGCGCAGCCAGTCGTCCTGCGACCGGGGCACGAGCATCACGACCAGGATCTTGTGCACCGAGACCGGGGTCCGGGCGAGCTTCTCCAGATGCGGGTTGTCGAGCGTGAAGGAGAAGGCGGCGCCCGGGGGGTTCGGCGGTATCTGGTAGGTGCACTTGAGCTGCACCTTGATGGTGACTTCGTCGTCGACCGTGTGCCCGGGGGCGCTGTGGCTGACGTGCCAGTCGATTCCGTTGTCCGGAAATGGCTGGGAGAGCGAGCACCCCGCCGCGGCGGCGACGGCGTGCAGATAGCCCACCTGGAGGGTCTCCATACAGGCGGTGGTGGCGAGTGTGCCGCGCGGCGGTGCGATCCGCTCGGGCAGCAGCCCACCCTGTTCGGGCTGCGCGAGCGCCATGTCCAACGTGCCTTCCGAACCAGTGAATTCCCGCATCGGGCCGGTCAATTCCCGTGCCCTGTACCTCTGTTGTCTCCGGGCCGCGTACAGCGCAAACGGCCCGGGTATCACCGGTGTGGGCAGGGGAGGAAAGCCATCTGCCGGACATGATCGAGGAGTTGCGTCACTATGACGTGCTGGTACGAGGGGCCCTTGGCCGCATTCGACACGGAGACCACGGGCGTCGACGTCGAGACCGACCGCATTGTGTCGGCCGCCGTCGTCGTCCAGCAGGGCGCGGGCACCCGTCCGCGCATCACGCGCTGGCTGGTGAACCCGGGCGTTCCGGTGCCCGAGAGCGCCACCGCGGTGCACGGCCTGACGGAGGAACATCTGCAGCACAACGGCCGCTGGCCCGCGCCGGTGATGGAGGAGATAGCAAGGGAGCTGGCGGAACAGGGCGCGGCGGGCCGCCCCATCGTCGTCATGAACGCACCCTTCGATCTGACCATCCTGGACCGGGAGTTGCGCAGGCACCGCGCGTCGTCGCTCAGCCACTACATGGCGGGGTCACCGCTGTGTGTCCTGGATCCGAGGGTCCTGGACAAGCAGCTCGACCGGTACCGCAAGGGCCGCCGCACGCTGACCGATCTGTGCGCGCACTACGCGGTGGAGCTGGACGAGGCACACGACGCGGCGGCCGACGCGCAGGCGGCGCTGGATGTCGTGCGTGCCGTGGGGCAGCGCTTCGCGTCCCGGCTCGAACGGCTCTCGCCGGCCGAGCTGCACGCGCTGCAGGCGGTGTGGCACGCGGCACAGGCGCGCGGTCTGCAGGCCTGGTTCGCGCGCAGCGGTACGCCGGAGGCAGTGGATCCCGCATGGCCGCTGCGTCCCGAAATGCCCGCGGCCGCCTGACTCTTACCGGCCCGGCACTGGCCTGAGGGCATGAAAAAACCGGTCCGTCGATGACGGACCGGCATTCTCCGGGTGGGCGATACTGGGTTCGAACCAGTGACCTCTTCGGTGTGAACGAAGCGCTCTCCCACTGAGCTAATCGCCCGGGAACGGACTGAACAATACAGGTCTTCGCGGGTTTCCTTCAAACCGCTTGTGCGAGAGCCCTCAGACCCCCCTGAGGTCCCTTCCGAGGTGCTTCTTCAGACCTCGCTCACCCGCGCGCATCATCAGCGCGTGGTTGAGGAGGAAGACGGGCCTCCCGGGGACGGCGAGACGTCGCATCAGCGGTTTGCGCACCACCACTTCCTGGTCGTAGACCGCCCGCGTGCCGCCCGTGACCGCCGTGAGGGTCCAGCGCGCCCAGCCGTCCAGATCCCCGGTCATCACGATCTCCAGGATCCCGGCCTCCGGGTCGCGGCGCCGTTCCTCGGCGGTGACGAGCAGGTCGTACGGCAGGAGGGAGCGGAAGCGCGCGGTGCCGCTCCGTCCGTCCAGGGGTGTCACCTCGCGCACCTGGGGCCACCACGCCGGATAGTCCTCGGCACGTTCGAGGGCCGCGTACACGTCGGCGGGCGGCGCGGGCACGTTCCAGACACTGCGGAAGCGGTAGTGGCTCCAGTCCATGGTCCGAGTCTGCCGGTAGGACCCCGATCTGAGTACGTAGTGAGTATCCGAACCCATGCCCGCCGCAGTGTCCTGGACCACACTCCCGGGCATGACGAACATTCCGCCCCCGGCCGAGGAGCTCCGCATCCTCGACCTGGAGCTGCGCCGAATCGACGCGCGCAGGACGCAGTTGCTGCAACGCCGCGCCTGGCTCCTCGGCGCGCTGCAAGCGGCTGCCGCACCCGCTCCCGCTCCCCCGCGGCCGGTCCGCGCCCCCGAGGCCGCACCGCCGAACGTGCAGAACGCGCTGCTCACGCTGGGCGGCATCCTGCTGACCATCGCGGCGATCGCCTTCACGCTGGTGAGCTGGGGGCACCTGGGCATCGGCGGGCGCAGCGCCGTCCTCGCGGCCGTGACGCTGACGGCACTCGGCGTCCCCGCGCTACTGCTGCGCCGGAAGCTGCGTTCGACGGCGGAGACGGTGGCCGCGCTCGGCCTCGCCCTGACCGTCCTCGACGCGTACGCCCTCCATGTCGTCGCCCTGCCACAGGCCGACACCCTCGGTTACACGGCGGCCGCGTCCGCCGTGCTCGCAGCGCTGTGGGCGGGCTACGGCCTTGCGTTCCGCGAGCTGCGGCTGCCGTTGCCGCTGGCCGTCGCGACCGCTCAACTCCCCTTGTTCCTCTGGGCGCGTGCCGCGGACGCGGGTGACCACGCGACGGCGGCGGCCCTTCTGGCGACGGCGGCGTTCGACGTCGCCGTCGCGCTGCGGGTCGGCGACCCTGGCGTGCGCGTCATCGCGACCGTCGGGGCCTGCGCCGCCGGGCTGTGGGGCGCGATGGCCGCCGGATATCTGTCCTGGTCGGCCACGGATCTGCCGGACGCGGCGCGGGCGGGCGCGCTCCTCCTGCTGGCCGCGTCGATCGCGCTGGTGGCGGCATGGCTGATCACGCAGCCTCCGCAGGCGACGGGTGCGGCGTTCGCGGGCGGCCTGCTCGTGACGGCTGCGGCCGGTGGCGTGCTGCGCGAGGCGCTGCCCGCGGCGTGGACGGTTCCCGGCTATCTGGCGTGTGCCGTCGCACTGTTGGCGGTCGTACGCACCGCCTTGCCGCGCCCCGTTCAGCGCGGGATCGCCGGGTCGGCGCTCCTGGTGCAGGCGCTCGCGGCGCTGTGGACGCTGCCCGCGTTCGTCACCGCCCTGCTCGGGCCCGCGAGTTGGGCGGCGAAGGCGTGGTCGGGCGCCCCGTCGGACACGGGCGACGCGCTCGCCGTGCCCGAACTGCCCGCGCAGCACCCCGTCATGGCCTCGCTCGTCCTCGCCACCGTCGCCGGAGTCCTGTTCGCGGCGGCCCGGCTGCTGCCCGCGGCCGCCGAGCAGCCTGGGGAACCGCCGAGCGGCCAGGCACCGGCCACCCCTGCCGCACCGCCTGCGGAACCCGCCGCAGAGCCCGGCTCAGGTCCCGGCTCAGGCCCCGCCGGGCATCCCGCCACCAAGGCTTCTGCCCAACCGCCCCTCCCCGACGTCACCATCTCGGGCGCCCTGGCCCTCACCTGGGCCGCCCTCCTCATCCTCCCGTCCGCACTCCAACTCCCCTACGCATTCGGGGTATCGGCGTACGTCGCGCTGAGCGCGGCCCTGCTCGCCGTCGCGTCGCGGGTCCGCTCGAAGGCGGTTGCCTTCACCTCACTGGTTCTGGCGGTCACTTCTTCGGTGAGCGTCGCGCTCCTGGCCCTTGCCACCACTGCGGCGACGCTCGGCACCCTCGGCGCCCTGACGGCGCTGTTCCTGGCAGCGACCGTGCTCGCCGCCCGCCGCAGGGAAGCCACGCCGGGCGTGGCACCCGTCGCCGCCTGCGCCACGGTCGCGTACGCCGCCGCGCTCGTCTGCGCCACCGGCACGGCCTGGAACCTGCGTCCGGAGCACGTCGGGCTGCTCATGCTCGTCGTCCCCGCGCTCGGCGCCCTCGCCGCGGCCCGGCTCGGCCGTCATCCGCTGACGCCGCCGGTGGAGATCACCGGGGCGGTCGCGGGCGCAATCGCCGTCGCCCTCACCATGGGACACGCAACGACCTTCGCCCTGGCCCTCGCGCTCGGCGGCGTCATCGCCGCGGGCACCGCGCTCCGCACGGACCGCCGCCCCGTCGGGTACGCGGCCGGGGCGCTGTTCCTCCTGGCGACCTGGGTGCGCCTGGCCGCCTGGGGCGTCGAGACCCCGGAGGCGTACACCCTGCCGGTCACCGTCCCGGCGCTCGTGATCGGCGCTCTGCGGCGCCGCCACACCCCCGAGACGTCCTCCTGGACGGCCTACGGCCCCGGCCTCGCGGCGACCCTCCTGCCGAGCCTCGTCGCCGCCTGGAGCGACGCGCACTGGCAGCGACCGCTGCTCCTGGGCACCGCGGCTCTGCTGATCACGCTGGCGGGCGCCCGGCACCGGCTGCAGGCGCCGTTGGCGCTCGGCGGCACGGTCCTCGCCCTGGACGCGCTGCACGAACTGGCGCCCTACATCGTCCAAGTGGTGGACGTCCTGCCGCGCTGGCTGCCGCCCGCGCTCGCCGGCCTCCTGCTCCTCGCCATCGGCGCGACGTACGAACAGCGATTGCGCGACGCACGCCGCGTCCGTGACGTTCTCGGCAGAATGCGCTGACTCCGCTTTTCCGTGCGACAGCCGACGGGGCATCAATTCCCTTGTGCCGCACGGGAAAGCGAGCGAATACGACTGCGGCCCGGAGGCTGTAAGCCTCCGGGCCGCAGTTCCGGGGTGGGCGATACTGGGTTCGAACCAGTGACCTCTTCGGTGTGAACGAAGCGCTCTCCCACTGAGCTAATCGCCCCGGGCGCACGGAGAACATTACCGCATGTCAGCGGGTGCCTCCGACCGCCGTGGAGTCACCCGGAGGTCACTCCTTGATCTTCCATGGCATCTCGAGGCCGAACTTCCAGACGTAGATCCCGACGAGCACGGCGATGATCACCAGACCGATGGTCGTCAGGATGATGTTCCGGCGGCGCACCTTCGGGTCGAGCGCGCGCTGCGCCGCCTCCGTGACCTTCCGCTTCGTCCAGCGAAGGACCAGCTGGGCCCAGACGAACTCGGTCGCCCAGATCGCCATTCCGCCGAAGATCACCAGCCAGCCAGGGCCGGGCAGCGGCAGCATGACGATGCCCGCGGCAACCACAGCGAGGCCGACGACGAAGACGCCCACCTGCCAGCTGAGGTGCAGCGCCTTGCGCGCCTGAATGAACTCCGGCGCACGCGATCCGAGCGGCTGTTCGTCCTTCGTACCGGTGATTGTTTCAGCAACCCCCGGCTCGTTACTCCCCGTATTCATACGGCCAAACCCTACCGGACGGAAACCCGTCACTGGAATGGCTGTACCCACCGAACAAACAACCCGCCGTACGAGCTACCTAAAGACACCCAAAACCCTCAGAGGGGTTTACAACGGCACCGTAGGTGGCATGTCGATTTCGCCGACGTGCGAATCCCCGAGCGCACACTGAGCGAAAGGCCCTGGCGCTTATGAACACCACGGTCAGCTGCGAGCTGCACCTGCGCCTCGTTGTGTCGAGCGAGTCCTCACTGCCTGTACCCGCAGGACTGCGGTATGACACGGCCGATCCCTATGCCGTGCACGCCACCTTCCACACCGGAGCCGAGGAAACCGTCGAGTGGGTGTTCGCCCGCGACCTCCTCGCCGAGGGCCTGCACCGGCCCACCGGTACCGGCGACGTCCGAGTCTGGCCGTCCCGGAGCCACGGTCAGGGCGTTGTCTGCATCGCCCTGAGTTCCCCCGAGGGTGAGGCTCTGCTCGAGGCCCCGGCGCGGGCCCTGGAATCGTTCCTGAAGCGAACCGACGCGGCCGTGCCGCCCGGCACGGAACACCGCCACTTCGATCTGGATACGGAGCTCTCGCACATCCTGGCCGAAAGCTAGCTCCAGGCCGCGCGAGAGCGCCCGGCGCCGTCCGACTCGGGGCGACGGCTCGGGCATGACAACCGCACAGTGCAGACACACGTGCAGACACACCGGCGCCGTCGCCGCGGATTCCCGCGGGGACGGCGCCGGTGTGTCGTGTCGTGAAGCCGCTAGCATCGGCCAGCATCGGCGGGCACCCTTCCCCGAGCTCTCCATGAGCAGGGCAGGCCCCACTACCCCCAGGCCAGGGAGCAAATCGTGCTGATCACCCACGACACCCGGTGCGCACTCGACGCCGTGGTCGATCTGGTGAACACCGCGCCGGACACCGAGGGCGCGGCGGGCGCCGAGACGGAGGGGCTCACGGACGTCGCAGCCCTGGAAGAATTCGTACGAAGCCATGGCATAAGTGACGTCGGCGTGCTCTCGGAGCGTGACCTGATCGGCGTCCGGCAGATCCGGAGCCGCTTCCACGAAGTCTTCACGGCGCCCGAGCCGCGGGCCGCGGCGGCGGTGATCAACGAACTGATCGCGGCGGCGGGCACCACGCCCCGGCTCACCGACCACGACAGCTACGACTGGCACGTGCACTACTTCGCGCCCGGCGCCTCCATCGCCGACCACCTCGCGGCGGACTGCGGGATGGCGCTCGCGTTCTTCGTGGTCGCCGGCGAGCAGGAGCGGCTGCGGCGCTGCGAGGCCCCGGACTGCCGGCGCGCCTTCGTCGACCTCTCCCGCAACCGCTCGCGCCGCTACTGCGACAGCCGCACCTGCGGCAACCGGCTGCACGTCGCCGCCTACCGGGCCCGGCGCAAGGAAGCGGCGGGCTGAGCCCACCGCGGCGCCTCCTAGGGCCCCAGCAGATCGTGCAACGACCCCAGCAGGAGCAGGACGCCGATCACCGCCAGGAAGATCATCAGGGGTGGCTGGGAGAGCGCGAACAGACAGCCCTTGGGCTCTTCGGTCGCGGCTCGCTCATCGGTCGGCGGGGCGGCATCGCCCTGTGCGGTGTCCAGCATCTCGCGGCGATGATGACTCAGTCCCGGGGGTACCGGTGACCAACACGCCCGGAAGGCGCGGGAGTTCGCCGCATTCCGTGAACTGCGAAAGTCCAGCGCCCCGCGCGTTCCGTCCATGGCCCACCAGCGACGCACCTCGTCAGACTCGGCACCGCCGCCGTCCACACGAACGAGGGAGTCTCATGCCCATCGAACGCAGACGGTTGTTGACGACCGCGCTCGGCACGACCGCGGCAGCGCTGGTGCCGCTCTCCGCGGCACCCACCGCGTCCGCCGCCAGGGCGACCACCCAGGCCACCTCCTGGCACCGGGGCCCCCACCGCGGCATCCGCCCCGACGACCCGGCGGGCCGCGCCCCGTTGGCCAATCCACGGCGCGGGTTCCGCTACGAGATGTCGTACAACGCCGTGGATCTGACGAGCCCCTGGCCGAACGAGCAGGACCACTCCCCCGACGCCGCACGGACCCTGGAGCTCCTGGAGCGCGAGTACGGCCCCGGCGCCAACCTGACCCAGCTGTACTTCTACCTCTGGGACTTCGCGACCTCCACGATCCCGCCGAGCGCGCTGGACAACATCGAGAGCGTCCTGCGCGGACTGCGCCGCAAGGGATACGCGGCCGTCCTGCGCTTCGTGTACGACGACGGTGTGCGGGAGAACCGCCGCTACACCGTGCGGGACATCCAGCGGCACATCGGGCAGCTGGCACCGGTCGTCGCGCGCAACAGCGACGTGGTGGCCGTGTGGCAGGCCGGCTTCCTGGGCGCCTGGGGCGAGTGGCACGGAAGTCACTACGCCCACGAGACCTACCCCGACGCCGTCACCGCCATCATGACGAGTCTCGTCGAGGCGCTGCCGCCCGGCCTGCACACCCAGGTCCGCTACGCCGAGAAGCGCGACATGATCACCAACAGGGCGATCCTTGACCGGGTCGGCTTCCACAACGACTACGTGACGCTCGGCGAGGGCGAATGGGACTACTACGTCCCCGACAACCCTGGCTGGCCCAGCTATCTCGACGTCTCGCGGACGCGGATGGTGGACGGGGAGATGCCGTGGGACAAGGGGCAGAGCGCGGATCCGTACGCGTGGAGCACCGTCATCCCGGGGGTGGCCGCCGCGCGGCGGCTGCAGACGCTGGGATTCGACAGCCTCTCCCTGGTGCACAACGCCACAGTGACCGTTCCGGCCTGGAAGACGGCGGAGCTCACCGAGCGGCAGACTGCGGACGCGTTGCTTCCGGTCTCGGACGGCTACTTCCGGGGGCGTGACGGGCGGCCGGTGGCGCGCACGCAGTTCGAATATCTGCGGGATCACCTGGGCTACCGGATCGAGGTGCGCGAGGCACGCCACGATCCGTCCGGCGTCCGGCGCGGCCGTCTCCCCGTGCAGGTCGACGTGGTCAACCGCGGCTTCGCGGCGCCGAAGCACCCGCGTCCCGTGCGGCTCGTGCTCCTGGACGCGGACGGGCGGACGGTGGCCTCCACGGACACCGGGGCGGACTGGCGCGACTGGCGGCCGCAGGGGCGTGCGGAGACCGGGGACGACCACTCGGGCCCGGCCGTGGCGACCGTACGCGCGGAGCTCGCCGTGCCCGCCGGGGCGCGCGGTCCACATCGCGTGGGCCTGGCCCTGCCCGACCCCGCGTTCCCCGGGAGGGGGCGCGCGGTGCGGTGCGCGAACGCGTCGACGGAGTGGGTCGACGGCGTGAACGTGGTCGCGAAGGTGCAGCTGGGCGGCTGACCCAGGGGCGGGAACCGCTCCCGTCGGATGCCGTGGCCCCTCGGATGCCGTGGTCCCTCAGATGCCGGGCCGCGCTCAGATGCCGTGCTTCTTCAGGATCGCCTCGATGTCGCTGAAGTCCTCCTTGGGCGCGGCCGCCTTCGGCTTGGCCGCCGGCTGGGCGGCCGGGCGGGCGCCCTGGCCCAGGGAGGGCGCGGATGCCGCGGGGGCCACCGCCTCACGCTGGGCCGCCTTCGCGGCCTTGCGCTCCTTGCGGGTGCCGCCGGAGCGGCGCTCCACGGCGCGGCTGATCATGAAGAGCAGCCAGGCGACGCCGAGGACACCGAAGCCCGCCCATGCCTTCATGCTGAAGGCGGTGTCGGCCAGCCATCCGACGACGCCGGTCATCACCAGGCCGACCGGAACCAGGGAGTAGGCGGCGAGGCGCGTCGCCGCGAGGAAGCGCTTGCGATAGGCCGTGATCGCGGCAATGCCGAGGCCGGCCGCGGATACGGCGGAACAGACGGTCTCGGCAATCATCCGGTCCTCCAGGCGTGCGGGCGAAGACGGTGGCCCTGACTGGCACTGTCCTCCCTCCATCCTGCACCGGGTGGACCCTCACAAGCCACGCCTCGAGCGGACTTCAGGGACATATCAGGGTCACGCCTCCTCCGCAGGTTCAGGTCGGCGCCCCCGCCCCGGTTGGGAGGCGGACGCGGGGCTGGAAGACTGTGCCCCATGAGCGACTCTGCCCCCGCCGACCCCACCAACCCTCTCGTCATCGACATCTGGTGCGAGCTGCAGTGCCCGGACTGCCGGACCGCCCTCGACGACGTACGCACGCTCCGTGCCCGCTACGGCGACCGCGTCGACCTGCGGCTGCGGCACTTCCCCCTCGAGAAGCACAAGCACGCCTTCGCCGCCGCCCAGGCCGCCGAGGAGGCCTTCGAGCAGGGCCAGGGCTGGGCGTACGTCGAGGCCGTGCTCGGCCGGGTCGAGGATCTGACCCGCGAGGGCGAACCCTTCCTGGTCGAGGCCGCGCGTGAACTCGGCCTGGACGCGGAGGAGTTCGACACCGCGCTCGTCGACGGCCGGCACATGCTTATCGTCGACGCCGACCAGGCCGAGGGCAAGGCGATCGGCGTCACCGGGACACCGACGTACGTCATCGGGGGCGAGCGCCTCGACGGCGGCAAGAGCCAGGACGGCCTGCTCGAGCGCGTCGAGGAGATCACGGACCTCCTGCTCGCGGCCTCCGGGCGGGACGGCTCCTAGAGCGGCTTCCTGTACTGCGGCTTCCTGTACTAGAGCAGCTGCTTGTAGACGTAGTACATGACCGGTTCGTAGCCCATCGACTCGTACAGGCGCAGGGCCGGGGTGTTGCCCGCGAAGACGTTGAGGCCGATGCGGCCGAGGCCCACGTCCCGGGCCTGGGTCTCCGCGAGGAGCATCAGGGAGCGGCCGTGGCCGCGTCCGCGGTGCTCCTCGTCGACCTCCACGTCGAAGACGAACGCGTCGCCGTCACGCAGGGCGAGCCAGAGATTGCCGACCTTCACGCCCTCGTGGGTGAGCACGCACAGGCTGGTGCCGGGGGTGGCGAGGCCCTGGGGCAGGTGGTCGGCGTGGTCTGCGTCGGACTTGGCCCGCGCCTCCGCCTCCGGGACCCCGCGCTCGATCCAGGTGCGCGCGTAGTCCTCCTTCTCGCGGGCCAGCCACACCTCGTACTCGTCCTCGTTCATCTCCCGCCCCTCGACGCCCGCCGGCAGCGCGGGCGGCTCGGCGGCCAGGGGCTTGGCCATGTGGCGGTTGCGCTCCACGTAGCCGACGGACACGGGGAGGCGGTGGGCCGCCGCGGCCTCGGCGGGCACGGCCACCTCGATCCGCTTGCAGCCCCAGCCGCGCACCACCTCCTCGGCGGCGAGCACGGCGACCGTGGCGCGACCGCGCCTCCGGTCGGTCTCCTTGATGCTCAGGTCCCGCATCTCGGCCACGCCGGGCCCGAACACGGCGTGCGTGGCGAGTTCTATCCCGCCCACAGGACGGCTGTTCACACACACTTCGTACGTGCGTGACTTCGCGCCGTCAGCGCTCTGCTGAAGCGGCCCGGTCGGCCGCAGGGTCGTGGTCATCAGAGGTGTTCTACCCGCCCTGCGGCTCGTGCGTCATCAGGATTACGTGCGGTTGCGGCCACTTGCCCGACCGGTCACGGGTCGAGGTCTTCCGCCGCCCGCTCGTCGAAGATCCGCATCGCCTTCGCGGTCACCGGGCCGGGTGCGCCCGGCAGCTCACGGCCGTCGATACGGTGCACGGCCTGGATGTCACGGAGCGTGGAGGTCAGGAACACCTCGTCGGCGCGGTCCAGGACGTCGAGCGGCAGATCGGTCTCGCGCGCGCCCGTCCAGTCGACGGCCAACGCGCGCGTGATGCCCGCCAGGCACCCGGAGGCCACCGGCGGCGTGTGAAGCTCGCCGTCGAGCACCACGAAGACGTTCGTTCCCGTGCCTTCGCACAGCTGCCCCACCGTGTTGGCGAACAGCGCCTCCGAAGCCCCCTGTTCGTGGGCGCGCGCGAGGGCGACGACGTTCTCGGCGTACGAGGTGGTCTTCAGGCCGGTCAGGGCGCCACGCTCGTTGCGGGTCCACGGCACCGTGATCACGGCGGTCGTGTCGGGGCGCCTGTTCGCCTCCCCGAGGGCGACGACCAGCGTCGGACCCTGGTCGCCACGGTCCGAGCCGAGCGGCGAGATGCCTCCGGTGTACGTGATGCGCAGCCGACCCAGCGGCATCGGGTTGGCGTCGAGGACGGCGGCGCAGGCCGCGCGCACCTCGTCGAGATCCGGCTCGGGCAGGCCGAGGCCGTGTGCCGAGCGGGCGAGGCGGTCCAGATGCCGGGTCAGCGCGAAGGGCCGCCCCTCGACCGACTTCACCGTCTCGAAGATTCCGTCGCCGACGGTGAGGCCGTGGTCGAGCACGGAGACACGGGCGGTCTCGAGGTCCTGCAGGCCGCCGTTGAGCCAGATCTTCACTAAGAGGTCCCTCCACTCACTTCGTACGCTCCCGACGCTACCGCCAGCAGCCGTTCCGCCTTCAGCTCGGTCTCCCGCCACTCCCCCTCGGGGTCGGAGCCCCAGGTGATCCCGGCGCCCGTGCCGAACCGCAGCACGCCCTCCGCGCGGTCGATCCAGAAGGTGCGGATGCCGACGGCCAGTTCGCCGGTGCCCCGGTCGGCGTCGACCCAGCCGATGCCGCCGCAGTAGGGACCGCGGGGCGCGGTCTCCAGGGCGTCGATGATGCGCAGGGCGCTGGACTTGGGGGCGCCGGTGACGGAACCGGGCGGGAACGCGGCGGCGAAGAGTTCCGGCCAGCCGGCGCCGGGAACGAGCTCGCCCCGGACGGTGGAGACGAGGTGGACGAGCCCGGGATGCTTCTCGATCACACAGAGGTCGGGGACGGTCACGGAGCCGGTCACGCAGATCCGCCCGAGGTCGTTGCGGACGAGGTCCACGATCATGACGTTCTCGGCGTAGTCCTTCTCCAGGAGATCGGCCTCGGTGCGGCCCGTGCCCTTGATCGGCCCCGACTCCACGACCCGCCCCTCGCGGCGCAGGAACAGCTCGGGCGAGGCCGTCGCTATCTCGACGCCGTGCTCGGGCAGGCGGATCGTCCCGGCGTACGGAGCGGGGTTCCCGCGTGCGAGGAGCGCGGTCAGGGCGTCGACGTCGGCACCATCGGGGACCTGCGCGGACAGCACGCGGCAGAGGTTCGCCTGATAGACATCGCCCGCCGCGATGTGTTCGCGCACGCGCCGCACACCGTCCACGTACGCGGCGCGGTCGAGCGACGACGTCCAGTCACCGGCGGCAGGACCCTGCCACGCCCCCGGCACCGGGGCGGGCACCGGCTCTTCGCGTACGTCGTCGAAGCGGGCACAGACCAGTTCGCCCTCGAAGCTCGCGCTGACCGCCCAGAAGCCGCGGGAATCCAGGGCCGAGGGATCGCTGGTCACGTCCCTGAGGCCGGTCGCGAGCAGGCCGCCGAAGCGCGCCATGGGCAGGGGCGCCCCGGAGGGCGGCCGGGAGGACATCTGAGGGGCGCTGTGCACGCCTGTGAGTCTATGACCGGTGTCCTGGTCGCGCCCCGGGCCGGTGACAGCGCAGCACGCTGCGCAAACGCGTTTTTGTACTGGCCCAGGAATCCGCTAGAGTTCAACACGTCGCCGGGACGCGCAAGCGGGCCGGGAAAGACAAGCGGACGTAGCTCAGTTGGTAGAGCGCAACCTTGCCAAGGTTGAGGTCGCCAGTTCGAACCTGGTCGTCCGCTCGCAGGAAGTGGGGGATCTTCCCGAACCCCCGCACTCCTGGTGGAGTGGCCGAGAGGCGAGGCAACGGCCTGCAAAGCCGTCTACACGGGTTCAAATCCCGTCTCCACCTCCAAGGACGATTAGCTCAGCGGGAGAGCGCTTCCCTGACACGGAAGAGGTCACTGGTTCAATCCCAGTATCGTCCACTGGATCTTCTCGAAGGCTCGCCTTCCTGAGGTCTGAACCCGCGCGATTAGCTCAGCGGGAGAGCGCTTCCCTGACACGGAAGAGGTCACTGGTTCAATCCCAGTATCGCGCACGCAGTACGCAGCACACGCAGGTTGACCTGCGCGATTAGCTCAGCGGGAGAGCGCTTCCCTGACACGGAAGAGGTCACTGGTTCAATCCCAGTATCGCGCACCATCCGTACGAAGCCCCCGGCCGTTCCCACGGCCGGGGGCTTCGTCGTTCCTCCGGTCAGGAGGAGAAGAGCATGTGCCCGAAGCTCTTGTGGCGCTTGTTGTGGCCGTACTGCCCGCCGTGACCGCCGTGGTGGCCGCCGTGCTGGGGAGCGCCCCACGCCGGGGCGGGGGCGGCCGGGTACGCCTGGGCAGCGGGAGCTGCCGGATACGCCTGCGGGGCGGCCGGCGGGGGCGGGGCCTGCTGGCCGCCCCACTGGGACTCGACCCGGCTCAGGGCCTCGAGCTCGCCATAGTCGAGGAATATCCCGCGGCAACCGCTGCACTGCTCGATCTGGACGCCATTGCGGTTGTACGTGTGCATCGGTGCATGGCACTTGGGACACTGCATGGTCGGCTCAACTCCTCGCCGGTCGTGACTGCGTGGCCGGATCTCTTCCCGGCTTCGGTGCGTTGCACCCTACTTCGTGGCGGTGGGCGCCAACTCCGGCGGGACGGCGGCCATTCGATCACAGGCGTCGACCACTGCCTGCTCGATCTCGTCCAGGGGCCGGTTCTCCTTGACCGACTTGGCGATCGCCAGGGCGGCGGTCTGCGCGGTGAGGGCGCGGGCCGGTACGTCGAGGGCGGGCCAGGGGTCCGTGCCGTCGGCAGGGATCGCCGGTCCGCGTGCCGCGCGGTAGGCGGCGAGGAAGCGGGTCCACTCCTCCGGGGCGAGAAGGCCGCAGGCGTACCAGGCCGCGGGGCGGGCCAGGTCCCAGGCCGGGTCACCGAGGCCGAGGTCGTCGACGTCGATGAGCAGCCAGCGCCCTTCGGGGGTGCGGACCAGCTGGCCCAGGTGCAGGTCGCCGTGGCACAGGAGCCCCGGGAGCGGTGCCGGGGCCTCGGCTCGCGCCCAGGCGGGGAGCGTGGCCCAGGCGCGCTCGACGGGGACGGCCGCGGGGTGCGGACTCGCGGCCCGCATCCGCGTCATGGCCCGGGCGGCCTTGGTGGGGCCGCGCATGTCCGGGAGCGGGTGCGGGAGTTCGGCCGTGGGTGTGGCGTGCAGGCGGGCGAGGAGGGTGGCGACGGCTTCCCAGGGAGCGGCGTCGGGGTCGTCGCGGTCCACCGGGGTGCCGGCCTCCCAGAGGGTGACCAGGCGGCCGTGGAGCGGGACCGCGGTCTCGCCGAGCGGAGGGAGGAGGGTGCCGTTCAGGGCGGCGGCGACCTTGAGGCGGGCCGCGAGCCCGGTGGGGTCCGTACCGGGGGCGTGGGCCTTGGCGACGATGCCCCCGTGCCGGACGACGGTGGCGTCGTCCCGGTCCACCAAAACGGCCTCGGGGGCGCAGGCGCAGGCCCGCGGGGCGCGGTGGGCTGTGTGACGGACCTTGGCGGTCAGCGCGGGCAGCAAGGCGGTCAAGGGTCCCCCGAGGTGCGTCGATCGGCGTTCCCGGTGAGCGTACGCGGGCTGGGACATCCAGCCCGTCCGGCGTTTGAGGACGAGCTCGGCGCAGCCGGTGATCTACGGCGCCCACGAGATCCCCGCAGAGCCCCGGCGCGCAAAGAAGTGCCCGCGCAGCTCCCCAGCTGCGCGGGCATTTCTCGTGCCGTCCGCCGCACCCCCGTCCCCACGGGGTTTCCTGGCCGGATGTCCCCGCCCGGACCGCTCATCCGGGCCTGGGGCGCCGCTCAGCGCCCCAGCATCACGCCCACGGACGACGCCTGTGTGACCACTGCTTCCCAGCCGCCGAAGACGACTACCAGCAGGGCCGCCAGAGGAAGAACCATGGCCGTCGCCACCAAGGGGTGGCGCGTGCCGGACGGGCGGACGCCGAACGTGGCGAAAGCCTTACGTCCTTGCGTGCGGATCATTGCCCGCGGTGCCGTGTCCGCCATGGTTCCTCTCCTGACCGAGTCTGTATGGATTTGGCAGCGGCGGGTGCTTGACCTCGGGGGACGAGTGCTGCACCCGCCGCTTGACCTCAAATTTAGGTGCGCGGGAGCCCTGGGTCGTCATGCCCTCGTACCGATTGCCGGGCCTCCCGGAGGATGAGCGATCGTCGCTCGCGTACTCCCATGGGTGGAGACGGGGTCCTAGGTCTCGGGGTCTTCCCGGAGGGGACGGGCCGCCTGCTCGGATGTGTCCTCTCTGGGCACGGGCTGCTCGACGAGCGCCAGGACGCGGGTCGCCATGAACCGCGCCGTGCGCACCACGGAGCCGCTGCGGGTGACTTCGCTCACTTCGACCACCCCTCTGCGGACCGCCGTCTCCACCCGGCGGCCCGCCCGGCTCGCCACCACCTCGTACGTCCGTGTCGTGTCCCCGGCGTCCACGACTATCTCCACGCGATCACCCTTCACGGGATCAATCCCCCTTCAGCGATGGATGGTTGGGGACGGCGTCCGGCACAACAGCCGCGCGCCCCGGCTCCCCTGACCACTCTTCAAGTTTCCCACCCGGCACTGACAATCGGTCGGGCCGCGAGGGCGCGGCCTCTGCACCTGCCCGGCCACGGAAACGTAAGCTGTGGCACGACAACGGACCGGGCAGCGGGGATGGACATGGCGATGATGCGGCTCCGGCGCGAGGACCCGCGTGTCGTCGGCTCGTTCAGACTGCACAGGCGGCTGGGCGCCGGCGGCATGGGTGTCGTCTACCTGGGGTCGGACCGGCGGGGGCAGCGCGTCGCCCTGAAGGTGATCCGGCCCGATCTGGCGGAGGACGAGGAGTTCCGGTCGCGCTTCGCGCGCGAGGTCTCCGCGGCCCGGCGGATCCGCGGTGGCTGCACCGCGCGGCTCGTCGCCGCCGATCTCGACGCCGACCGGCCGTGGTTCGCCACGCAGTACGTTCCCGGGCCCTCCCTGCACGACAAGGTCGCCGCCGAGGGGCCGCTCTCCGCGGCCGATGTGGCGGTCGTCGGTTCGGCGCTCGCCGAAGGGCTCGTCGCCGTGCATGAAGCGGGTGTCGTGCACCGCGACCTGAAGCCGTCGAACATCCTGCTGTCCCCGAAGGGGCCGCGGATCATCGACTTCGGCATCGCCTGGGCCACCGGTGCCTCGACGCTGACCCATGTGGGCACGGCCGTCGGGTCGCCCGGATTCCTCGCGCCCGAGCAGGTGCGCGGCGCCGCCGTCACGCCCGCCACGGACGTGTTCGCCCTCGGCGCCACGCTGGCGTACGCGGGGATGGCGGACTCGCCCTTCGGGCACGGCAGTTCAGAGGTCATGCTCTACCGCGTCGTCCATGAGGAGGCGCAGCTCGGCGGGGTTCCCGACGCGCTCGCCCCGCTGATCCGGGCCTGCCTCGCCAAGGACCCCGAGGAGCGCCCCAGCACGCTCCAACTGTCGCTCAGGCTCAAGGAGATCGCGGCCCGTGAGGCCCAGGGCCTCACCGACCCGCGGCCGCCCGCGCCGCGGCAGGACCAGGACCGGCCGACGGGGCGGATGGCCGAGGAGTACGCGGACCAGCGCACCCAGCGGCGTCACCCGCAGGGCACTCCCCCGCCGCGGGACGGTTCGTCGCGGCCGGGTTCCCCGCGCACCGGTTCCTCGCGGACCGGGTCCTCCCGTACGGGTTCATCCCGCACGGGTTCCTCACGGCCGAATTCCTCGCGGGCCGGGTCCAGTTCCTCGCGGTCCGGCTCGCGGCCCGCGACGCCCCGGAACACGACACGCTCCGGTGGCGCGCGGCGGCCCGCCAATCCTCGGCTGCTGCGCCAGCGGCTCTTCGTGTTCGTGGTCGTGACGCTGCTCGTGGCCCTGGGGATCGCGGCGGCCCAGGGGTGCCAGGGGCCCGCGCGCGGGCTCGGCGGCAGCGGCGTGCACGATGTGCGCGACGTACAGCAGAGCCAGCGGCAGGACCCGGGGCCGGGTTCTCAGAGCTCTCAGAGCTGAGGGCGGCCCGTCGCCACCGCGTAGAACGCGACCGCGGCCGCCGCTCCCACGTTCAGGGAGTCGACGCCGTGGGCCATCGGGATGCGGACCCACTCGTCCGCGGCGACCAGGGCCTGCGTGGACAGGCCGTCGCCCTCCGCGCCGAGCATCAGAGCGACCCGGTCCATGCGGTGGGGCGCCGCCTCGTCCAGGGTCTTCGCCTTCTCGTCCGGGGTGAGCGCGAGGAGGTTGAAGCCCGCTTCGCGTACGCCCTCCAGGCCCTTGGGCCAGGATTCGAGGCGTGCGTAGGGGACGGAGAAGACCGCGCCCATGGAGACCTTCACCGAGCGGCGGTAGAGCGGGTCGGCGCAGTCCGGCGAGAGCAGGACCGCGTCCATGCCGAGGGCGGCGGCGCTGCGGAAGATCGCGCCGATGTTGGTGTGGTCGTTGACCGACTCCATGACGACGACGCGGCGCGCCCGGTTAAGGAGTTCGTCCGACGTCGGCAGCGGCTTGCGCTGCATCGAGGCGAGGGCGCCGCGGTGCACGTGGTAGCCGGTGACCTGCTCGGCCAGGTCGGGGTTGACCGCGTACACGGGGGCCGGGACCTCGTCGATGACGTCCCGCATGACGTCGACCCACTTCGCGGAGAGCAGCATCGAGCGCATCTCGTAGCCCGCCTGCTTGGCGCGCCTGATCACCTTCTCGCCCTCGGCGATGAAGAGGCCCTCCGCGGGCTCGCGCTTGCGGCGCAGTTCGACGTCGGTCAGGCCCGTGTAGTCGCGCAGGCGCGGGTCGGTGGGGTCGTCAACGGTGATGAGATCAGCCACAGGGTGATACTGCCTTGTCCTGGGTGTGGTGCCAACGCCCGGGGGCAGGTTGGGTTACCGATGGTTACGCGGGGGCTCGGTGTGGTTACACGGGGGCTCGGTGTGGTTACGCGGGGCTGTCCGGACCCACGTTCACCACGTCGCCGATGACGATCACCGCGGGGGGCTTCACCTCGTGGGCGGCGACCTCGGCGGCGACCGTGGCGAGGGTGGCGTCCACGCGGCGCTGGGCCGCGGTGGTGCCCTCCTGGATCAGGGCGACGGGGGTCTCGGGCGGCCGGCCGTGTGCGGTGAGCGCCTCGGCGATCCTGCCGATCTTGTCCACGCCCATCAGGATCACAAGCGTGCCGCGCAGCTTGGCCAGGGACGGCCAGTCGACCAGGGAGCGCTCGTCGTCGGGGGCCACGTGGCCGCTGACCACCGTGAACTCGTGGGCGACCCCGCGGTGCGTGACGGGGATGCCCGCGGCGCCGGGCACGGAGATCGAGCTGGAGATACCGGGGACGACCGTGCAGGAGATGCCCGCCTCGGCGAGCGCCTGGGCCTCTTCCATGCCGCGCCCGAAGACGAAGGGGTCGCCGCCCTTCAGGCGGACGACCGACTTGCCCTGCTTGGCGTGCTCGATGAGGGCGTTGTTGATGGCCTCCTGGGCCATGAAGCGGCCGTACGGGATCTTCGCGGCGTCGATCACCTCGACGTGCGGCGGGAGTTCGTCGAGCAGGTCGCGGGGGCCGAGCCGGTCGGCGATGACCACATCCGCCTCGGCGAGGAGGCGACGGCCGCGGACCGTGATGAGGTCCGGGTCGCCGGGGCCGCCGCCTACGAGGGCGACGCCGGGGGTGCGGGTGCGGTGCTGGCGCGCCACGAGGGTCCCGTCGCTCAGGCCCTCGACGAGCGCGTCGCGGATGGCGGCGGTGCGGCGCGGGTCGCGGTCGTGGATGTCCGTGGTGAGGACGGCGACCGTGACGCCGGCGGAACGGCCCGTCGCGGGAGTCAGGGCGGTGGCGGCGTCGGCGTCGTCGGAGCGGACGCACCAGACGCGGTGCGCCTCGCCTTCCGCGGAGGCCGCCGTGTTGGCTTCCGGGTCGCTGGTGGCGATGAGGGCGTACCAGGCGTCCTTGAGGTCGCCGTGCTCGTAGCGGCGGCGCTCCCAGGTGATCTCACCCGCGTCCGCCATCGCCTCCACCGAGGGGGTCGCCGTCGGGGATACGAGGAGGATGTCGGCGCCCGCCGCGATCAGGGCGGGCAGGCGGCGCTGGGCCACCTGTCCGCCGCCGAGCACTACCGTGCGGCGGGCGGTGAGGCGGAGGCCTACGGGGTAGGCGGGGCTTTCTGCCATGGCGGGTGGCTCCTCGTGCGGGGGCGCTGCCGCTGTGGAGGGGCGGCGCAATGTTCTGACGTGCGGGTTCAGTATGGCTGGGGCGGGGGCGGGAGTGTTCCCCAACCCCGCCCCTTCCCGAAACCGGGGCTTCGCCCCGGACCCCTTATCGTCTGCGGGTCGTGGGTGTTAGTGCCCACCCGTTCCGCCATGCGGAACGCCTGCCCACAAACGGGTTACTTCTCGGTCACCCCTGCCGAGTCGAACGTGGCCACCTCGTGCATCGCACGTGCCGCGCTCTGGACCACCGGGAGGGCCAGGAGGGCGCCTGTGCCCTCGCCCAGGCGGAGGTCGAGGTCGACCAAGGGGCGCAGGCCCAGCTTGTTGAGGGCCGCCACGTGGCCCGGCTCGGCGCTGCGGTGGCCCGCGATGCAGGCGGCGAGGACCTCGGGGGCGATGGCGCGGGCGACCAGAGCCGCCGCGCCGGCGCTCACGCCGTCCAGGATCACGGGCGTACGCAGGGAAGCGCCGCCGAGCAGCAGGCCCACCATCGCCGCGTGCTCCAGGCCGCCGATCGCCGCGAGGACGCCGATCGGGTCGGCCGGGTCGGGCTTGTGCAGTTCGAGGGCGCGGCGCACGACATCGACCTTGCGGCTGTGCATCTCGTCGTTGATGCCGGTGCCGCGGCCGGTCACCTCGCCCGGGTCCGTGTCCGTGTAGACGGAGATGAGGGCCGCGGACGCCGTCGTGTTCGCGATGCCCATCTCGCCGGTGAGCAGGGCCTTGTTGCCCGCGGCCACCAGGTCGCGGGCGGTCTCGATGCCCACCTCGATGGCCGCCTTGACCTCCTCGCGGCTCAGGGCAGGGCCTGTCGTCATGTCGGCCGTGCCCGCGCGGATCTTGCGGGGCAACAGGCCGGGGGTGGCCGGGAGTTCACTCGCCACGCCCACGTCGATGACGCAGACCTCGGCACCCACCTGATTGGCGAAGGCGTTGCAGACCGCGCCGCCGCCGAGGAAGTTGGCGACCATCTGCGCGGTCACCTCCTGGGGCCAGGCGGTGACGCCCTGGGCGTGCACGCCGTGATCGCCCGCGAAGATCGCGACGGCCGCGGGCTCCGGGATCGGCGGCGGGCACTGCCGGGACAGGCCGGAGAGCTGCGCGGAGATGATCTCCAGCATGCCGAGCGCGCCCGGCGGCTTCGTCATCCGCTTCTGTCGCTCCCACGCCTCGCCGAGCGCCTTGGCGTCCAGCGGGCGGATGTTGGAGACGGTCTCGGCGAGCAGGTCGTGCGGTTCCTCGCCGGGCAGGGCGCGGCGGCCGTACGTCTCCTCGTGGACCACCCAGGAGAGCGGGCGGCGCTTGGACCAGCCTGCCTGCATCAGCTCGGGCTCCTCCGGGAACTCGTCGACGTATCCGACACAGAGATAGGCCACCACTTCGAGGTGCTCGGGCAGGCCGAGGGTTCTGACCATCTCGCGTTCGTCGAAGAAGCTGACCCAGCCGACGCCGAGGCCCTCGGCGCGCGCCGCGAGCCAGAGGTTCTCGACGGCGAGGGCCGAGGAGTACGGCGCCATCTGCGGCTGCGTGTGGCGGCCCAGGGTGTGGCGGCCGCCCCGGGTCGGGTCGGCGGTGACCACGATGTTCACCGGGGTGTCGAGGATCGCCTCGATCTTCAGTTCCTTGAACTGTTTCGCGCGGCCCTTGGGGAGCGACTTCGCGTACGCGTCCTTCTGGCGCATGGCCAGTTCGTGCATGGTGCGGCGGGTCTCCGCCGAGCGGATGACGACGAAGTCCCAGGGCTGGGAGTGGCCCACGGAGGGCGCCGTGTGGGCCGCCTCCAGGACGCGGAGCAGGACCTCGTGCGGGATGGCGTCGCTGCGGAAGCCGTTACGGATGTCGCGGCGTTCGCGCATGACGCGCAGGACGGCCTCGCGCTCGGCGTCGTCGTAGGCGGGGGCGGCGGGCGCCTCCGACTCCTTGACCGGCTCCTTGACCGGCGCCGACTCCTTGACCGGCTCCGGGAGGGCGGTCCCGTCCGGGGCTTCCGCCGGGTCGGCGGCTTCGGTCACCTCGGCGGGCCCGGCTTCGGCGACGGCCACGGACTCGGGGGCTTCGGCCTCGGCCACTGCCGCTGCTTCCGCTTCGACGGGGGCCTCGCCCACTTCGAGGGGCATGGCTTCGGCTGCCGCGTCCGCCGGTTCGGGCACCTCGGGCACGGGCTCTTCCGCCGTGTCCGGTACGGGAGTTGCCACCGCTGACTCTCCGCCGTCACGCGGTGCGGGGACGGTGGCAGCGGGCTGCGGCGACACGGACTCGGGGGTCTGGGCGGCTTCTGCTGCGCGGGCGGCTTCTGCTGCGCGGGCGGCTTCCGCGGCTTCTACCGCTTCTGCGACTTCTGCCGCTTCGAGCAGAGCCGAGGGCTCCTGGGTCTCCGGGGCCTCCGGGATCTCGGGGGAATCCGGGGTGCCCGGTGTCTCCGGGATCTCGGCTGCCGGTACGGCGTCCGGCGCGGGGGCCTCGGCCTCTGCGGCGGGCTCCGGCTGCGCCTGAGGGACCTCGGGCTGCTGGGCCTCGACCTGCTCCGGGGGCACGGACAGGGCGTGCGGCGGCGTCGGTGCCAGGTGGGGCGTGGTCGGCACCGAACCCTCGACCGGCACGAACTGGCCGAGGGACGCGGGCGCCTGGGCCACGGGGGCTTCCACGTACTGAGGGGCCTGCGGGATGTGCGGGATGTGCGGGCCCTGGGCCGCGTGCCCGGCAGCCGCGAGCGGCGCGTCCGACCAGGGCTGCGCGCCGGCCACGGCGAACTGCGGCTGACCCGCGCCCGACGCGTGCGCGGGCTGACC
>NZ_BAAAUG010000155.1:0-1428 GCF_039533825.1 Streptomyces rectiviolaceus | reverse complement strand
GCGCCGGGCCCCGCGGCGTGGGCGGCGCGGGCCACGACGCGGGCCGCGATCATCGCCCGCGCCAAGAAGTGGGTCGCCGCGAAGGTGCCGTACAGCATGAGTACGTACTGGTCCGACGGTTACCGGCAGGACTGCTCGGGCTTTGTCTCCATGGCCTGGAATCTCGGCACCAATGAATGGACGGGCAGCCTCTCCTCTTACGCGGTGCGCATTACGAAGAGCCAGCTGCAGCCCGGCGACATCCTTCTCTTCCACAATCCGGCGAACCCCGAGAGGGGGTCGCACGTGACGATTTTCGGCGGCTGGGCGAACGCGTCGCGCACGCAATACACCGCGTACGAACAGGCCCGCCCGTACGCCCGTAAGCAGACGACTCCCTATGCCTATTGGAGCAATGGGAGCCGCTATCTGGCGTATCGCTACAAGGGGCTGAAGGAGGGGCCGCCTGGCGGCTCGGAGCCGGGCACGGGGACGCGCTACCCCGGCGCGGGCTCGTTCGGTCCCGGCGCCGACAACAAGTACGTGACCCAGCTCGGCAAGGCGCTGGTCGGCCGGGGCGGCGCCCGCTTCTACACGTCCGGTCCTGGCCCGCGCTGGAGCGACGCGGACCGCGGGGCCACGCAGGCGTTCCAGCGGGCGCAGGGCTGGACCGGCCGGGACGCGGACGGTCTGCCGGGCCCCGCGACCTGGTCGTACCTGATGTCGGGCAAGGGCCGCGACATCCCACGCGCCGGACCGGGCGCGGGCGGCACGCAAGGCAAGGCGGCCGCGTACCCAGGCAGGGGAGTGTTCCGCCCCGGCCAGTCCAGCCCGTCGATCGAGAGACTCGGCAGACAACTGGTGAAGAAGGGCTTCGGCAAGCACTACACCCAGGGGCCGGGCCCCAGCTGGAGCGAGAGCGACCGCCGCAACGTCGAGGCGTTCCAGCGGGCGCAGGGCTGGCGGGGTGCGGCGGCGGACGGATATCCGGGGCCGGAGACCTGGCGGCGGTTGTTCTCGTGAACCTCATGAGTGGAGCGGCGGGCATGAGACGCGGGTGCGGATGGGACCGGGGCGCGGATGAGATCGAGGCACGTATGAGGCGGAGGCAAGGATGAGTGCGACAGCGGCATCACGGTCACAGACCCCCCAGCCCGAGGACCCGCAGAACGCCGGGGTCTCGGACACGGCCGCCCGCCCGCCGCGCCTGATCCACAGCGAGGCCACCACCGAGATCCCCATCCACCTGCTCTTCCGTGACGACCCCGCGGACCCGGGAGTGGCCATCGCGCCCGCCGTGGTGCGGCGCAGGCAAGGAACAGGGGAGCAGCCGCGCGCCACCCGACGGCCCGCGCCCGCGGTGGCACGCCCGCTGCCCGTGGTCGACCCGTCGCTCGGCGAGCGGCCCGCGCACGTGCTGCCCGGTGCGGTCGGGGTGCTCGGCGGGTG
>NZ_BAAAUG010000154.1:0-547 GCF_039533825.1 Streptomyces rectiviolaceus | reverse complement strand
AGGTGCTGCTCAAGCAGTCGCAGGAGCTCACCGAGCAACTGCGGGAGCGCTCGGCGGAGTTCGCTGTGCTCCGCGCCCTTGGCACCCCGCGGCGCCAACTGGCCCGCCTGATCGCGGCGGAGCAGGGCTTCCTGCTCGGTCTCGCCCTGGTGGTGGGCGTGGCGCTCGGCGCGGTCCTGACCCGTGCCGTCGTCCCCCTGATCGTCCTCACCGGCGAGGCCACCCAGCCGGTCCCGCCGGTCCTGGTGGAACTGCCGCTCCCCCACGTGGCCGCGCTCCTGACGGCGACCGCGGCCGTCCCCCTCCTGATCATCACGGCCCTCGCCCTGCGCCGGGGAGAGCCGACGGTGTCCCTGCGCCACGACGGAGGCAACTGACGTGTGCCCCGCCCCCGTTGCTCCCTGGACCCGCACCCGTCTGCGCGCCGCGCCGCTGCCCGCGCTCGCGCTCGCGCTGCTCGTGCTCGCCACCGCGTTCCTCGCCGCTGTCTTCCCGCGCGCGGTCGACGCGTACGAGAGCGAGGGAGTGCGGAGCGCGGTCGCCGGAG
>NZ_BAAAUG010000153.1:0-4438 GCF_039533825.1 Streptomyces rectiviolaceus | reverse complement strand
TGAGCACGGCCGCCCCGGCCCGCACGCGTCCCCCCGCCCGGCCCCGCCCCGGGCTCCGTCCCGGGCTCCGTCCCGGGCCCTTCCGTCTTGGCCTGAATTCGTCGTTTTGTCGTACTAGTCGCATGGTGCCGGATCTTTGCAGCTCACGGCCCTGTTGAGGGGCCGACACCGCCGCCGGACGCGCACCATCCACCGACTGGCCCACAATGGGCCGGGTGAACGACCTCGACCGTGATCCGACTGCCCCGACCGCCCTGACCTCCTTCTCCGCGCTGCTCACCGCCGAAGGCCGGTCCCTGCTCGATCTCGACGAGGTGCGGGAGGCCGATCCGGCCCGGGAGCTGGCCGTCGCCACCCGGCTGCGCCGCGAGCACCCGGCCGAGCTGGTCACGGCGGTGCTCGCGCAGGCGCGGCTGCGGCGGCGGGCGGTGGCGAAGTTCGGCGCCGAGGACGCGGGGCGGATGTTCTTCACGCCGAACGGCGTCGAGCAGGCGACGCGCACGAGCGTGGCCGTGCACCGCGCCGAGAGCTTCAAGGCCCTCGGCGTACGCAGTGTGGCCGATCTCTGCTGCGGCATCGGCGGCGACGCGATCGCCCTCGCACGGGCCGGGATCGCCGTACTCGCCGTCGACCGCGACCCGCTGACCTGCGCCGTGGCGCGCGCGAACGCGGACGCCCTTGGCCTCGCGGACCTCATCGAGGTGCGCGAGGCCGATGTGACCGAGGTCGACACGTCCACGTACGACGCGGTCTTCGTGGACCCGGCGAGGCGTGGCGGGCGTGGCCGCATCTTCGACCCCGAGGCCTACTCCCCGCCCCTCTCCTGGGCCGTCGAGGCCGCCCGCAAGGCCCCGCACGCGGCGCTGAAGATCGCTCCCGGCATTCCGCACGAGGCGGTGCCGACCGATGCCGCGGCGGAGTGGATCTCGGACGGCGGCGACGTGAAGGAGGCCGTGCTGTGGTTCGGCACGGACACCCCGTCCTCGCACCGCGCGACGCTGCTGCCCTCGGGCGCTTCCCTGTGGTCCTCGCTCGACGCGATGCTGCCGGATCCTCAGGTACGGACGGTGGGCCGCTATCTGTACGAGCCGGACGGCGCCGTCATCCGTGCGCATCTGGTGGCGGAGGTGGCCGCGCGGGTGGAGGGGGGCCTGATCGACGAGACGATCGCGTACGTCACCTCCGACTCGCTGCACGCGACGCCGTACGCGGTGGCGTACGAGATCACCGATCAACTGCCCTTCGGCGTGAAGAAGTTGAAGGCGGTGCTGCGGGAGCGTGAGGTCGGCATCCTGACGGTGAAGAAGCGTGGCTCCGCGGTGGAACCGGAGGAGCTGCGACGAAAGGTGAAGCCGCAGGGCAAGAACGCGGCGACGGTGTTTCTGACGCGGGTGGCGGGGGCACCGGCGATGCTGATCGGGCAGCCGGTTGCCGAATTCAGCCCCTCCGGCGTTTGAGGAGCGGGGTCTGGGGCGGAGCCCCTCCGCGGCGGAGCCGCTAATAGATACAGCCGGGAAGGGGCGGGATTGGGGAGAGCCCCGCAGGGCAGCCCTTACCCGCACTCCCCCGCCCGCCCCAGCAAAATCTCCCGCTCCCGCCCATTCCGCGTAAGCCCCGCCGCCCGCTCGAACTCCCCCCGCGCCTCGGCAAGACGCCCCAGCCGCAGCAGCAGGTCACCCCGCACGCTCGGCAGCAAGTGGTAGTCCTTCAGGGCGGGTTCATCCGCGAGCGCGTCCACCAGGCGCAGCGCCTGAGCCGGGCCCGAGGCCATCGACACCGCCACCGCGCGGTTCAGTTCGATCACCGGTGACGGAGTGCGGGCGGCAAGGAGTTCGTACAGGGCGACGATCTGGGGCCAGTCCGTGTCCTCGTACGACAAGGCGTTCGCGTGGCAGGCGGCGACGGCGGCCTGGAGCTCGTAGGGGCCGGGGCCTCCCGTCGAGACGGCCCGCGCGCGGGCGAGTGCCGCGAAACCCCGCCGGATCAGCGGCTGGTTCCAGTGGCGGCGGTTCTGGTCCGCAAGGAGCACCGGCTCGCCCCGCGGGCCCGTACGCGCCGCCGTGCGGGACGCCTGGAGCTCCAACAGCGCCGCCAGGCCGTGCACTTCGCCCTCACCCGGCATCAGTCCGGCCAGCACGCGGGCGAGACGGAGCCCGTCCTCGCACAGCGACGGCCGCAGCCAGTCGTCGCCCGCCGTGGCCGCGTACCCCTCGTTGAAGATGAGGTAGATGACTTCGAGCACCGACCCGAGCCGGGCCTCGCGGTCGGCTCCGTACGGCACTTCGAAGGGCACGCCCTTGGCGGCGAGAGTGCGCTTCGCGCGCACGATGCGCTGGGCCACCGTCGCCTCGGGGACCAGCATCGCGCGGGCGATCTCCGCCGTCGTGAGGCCGCCGAGCAGCCGCAGGGTGAGCGCGATGCGGGCCTCGGCGGAGAGCACCGGGTGGCAGGCGGTGAAGACGAGGCGCAGGAGGTCGTCGTCGATGTCGTCGGGATCAGCGGGCCCGTCGAATCCGTCGGGTCCGTCGGGTCCGGCGATGTGGGGCGGGGCCGCCGTCTCCAAGTCGCGGCCCATCTCCTCCAGCTTGCGCGCGTAGCGCTCCCTGCGGCGTACGAGGTCGATGGCGCGGCGCTTGGCCGTGGTCATCAGCCAGGCGCCCGGGTTGTCGGGGACGCCTGCCCGCGGCCACTGTTCCAGCGCGGCGACCATCGCGTCCTGCGCCAGCTCCTCCGCGATGCCCACGTCGCGCACGATCCGCGCGACCCCCGCGATCAGGCGCGGGGACTCGATCCGGAAGACCGTCTCGATGGCGCGGTCAGGGCCGTCCGGGCGAGGGTGCTCTGAAGAGTGGGCCGTCACGGCCACCCATCAGAGCACCCTCCGCGAGGCGCCGCAAAGACCTGGCGCCCACGGCCGGCTCGGCCTCAGCCCTCGGCGATCTCCCGGACCTCCGCCGTCACCGTCCACTGTTCGTCGTGGATCTTCAGGAAGCGTCCGGCCCACTCGATCGCCTCGGCCTTGTCCTTGCACTGCGAGATCGAGTAACCGCCGACGACCTCCTTCGCCTCGGTGAACGGTCCGTCCGTGACGGACAGTCGGCCGCCCTCCCAGTGGACCCGGGTGCCCTCGGAGGTCGGGGTGAGGCCCGCGGTGTCGAGCATCACCCCCGCCTTGGTGATCTCTTCGAGCAGCGCGCCCATGCGCTCGCCCATCTCGGGGCTCGGGCCGCCCTCGGGAGAGTTCTTCTCGTCGATGCGGATCATCGTCAGAAAGCGCGGCATGACCGGTTCTCCATTCGGTGTGCGGGCGGGGCTTCTTCCCGCCTCTCACCCATGCGTCGAACGGGAGGCGCCCGGATCGACATCGTCCCCGAGATTCTTCGAAGAATCTTTCTGAGCAGGCGTCTGCGCAGGTGACGAGGGTGTACGCGCCGGATGAAGCACCGCCGTGGCCACCGCCGCCGCCACGAGCAGCGCCGCCGCGACGCCGAACGCCGTCGCGTACCCGTCCGCGAGCGCGCCCGGCCCCCGCTTCTCCCCCGTGACACCCGACGCCACCGTCACCAGAACGGCGAGCCCCAGCGAACCGCCCAGCTGGCGTGAACTGTTGAGCAGCCCCGATGCCATGCCCGTCTCCTCGGCGGCGACCCCGGACGTCGCCGCCGTCCCCAGCGGTACGAAGCACATGCCGATGCCGACGCTCGCCACCAGCGAGGGCCCCACGATGGACCCCAAGAAGGTGCCGCCGGGCCCGACCGTGAGGGCGAACCACACGAACCCCGCCGCACCGAGAAGACCCCCGGTCACCAGAAGCGCCCGCTCCCCGAAGCGTCCGACCTTCCGCGCCGAGATCACGGAACCGGCGACGACGCCCACGCAGAACGGCAGGAACGCCGCCCCCGCCGTCGTCGATCCGTACGACATGACCTCCTGGAGATAGAGCGAGGTGAAGTAGAAGGCGGCGAACTGCCCCGACGACATCAGCAGCGCGAAGGCGTTCGCGGAGAGCACGGGCCGGTTCCTGAGCAGGCCGAGCCGGAGCAGCGGCTCCCGTTGGCGGGACTCGACGACGGCGAATGCGACGAGCAGCACGGCCGCCGCGCCGAGGGTGCCCAGGGTCGTGCCGGATGCCCACGCGTACGTCTCCGTGCGGACGAGGCCGAGGACGAGTGTCGCCATGCCCGCCGTGACGAGGAGCGCCCCCAGCACGTCGAGGCGCGGCGCGGGCCCCGTGCGCCGGTCGGCGGGCACGCCGTGCCGCGAGAGGAGCAGCGCGGCGAGCACCACCGGGACATTGATCAGCATCACGGAGCGCCAGCCCGCCAAGTCCGTGAGCAGCCCGCCCGCCATCACGCCGACCGCACCGCCGAGCCCGCCCGCCGCGCCCCAGAGCCCGAGCGCCCGTGAACGCGCGGACCCCGCCGCGTAGTTGACGGTG
>NZ_BAAAUG010000152.1:0-27272 GCF_039533825.1 Streptomyces rectiviolaceus | reverse complement strand
GCTCGGCGCGCTCGTGGCGCCGCCCGACCCGGTCGCCGCGACCGCCGTCGCCGGTTCGCTCGGGCTGCCGCGGCGGCTCGTGTCGATCCTGGAGGGGGAGGGTCTTTTCAACGACGTCACGGCGATCGTGCTCTACCACGTGGCGATCGCGGCGGCGGTCAGCGGGACGTTCTCGTGGCCCTCGGCGGTGGGACAGCTTGTGCTCTCCGGTGTGGTCGCCGTCGCCATAGGGATCGCGCTCGGCTGGCTCACCAACAAGCTCATGGGGCTGCTCGGCGAGGCCACCCTGCAGACCGGCCTGACGCTCCTCGTGCCCTTCGTGAGCTATGTGCTGGCCGAGGAGCTGATGGGCTCAGGCGTGCTCGCCGTACTGACCACCGCGCTCTACCTCGCGGAGAACGCCGCCGACGCCGACGACGTGCTCGGACGGATCACCGGGCAGACGTTCTGGCAGATCGTCGACACCCTGGTCACCGGCGTCGCCTTCGGGCTCATCGGGCTCGAGCTGCACAACGTCTTCGGCACGGCCGGCGGCCGTGAGATGCAGATGATCGGCTGGGGCGCGGCGGTCGTCGCGGTCGTCGTCGGCGTACGACTCCTGTGGCTGCTGCCCGCGACCTGGCTCGCCAAGCGGCTGCACAAGCTGCGGGACTACGACGAGGACATCCCGACGACCTGGCGCGAGACCGTCGTCATGTGGTGGTCCGGGATGCGCGGCGTGGCGTCGGTCGCCCTCGCCCTCGCCATTCCGCTGAAGACGGAGAACGGTGACCCCTTCCCCGCCCGGGACGAGATCATCTTCATCGCCTTCTGCGTCATCGTGGCGACCCTCGTCGTCCAGGGGCTCACGCTGCCCTGGCTGGTGAAGAAGCTCGGGGTGCGCGCGGACACCGACGCCGAGCGGGCCGTCGAGCGTGACCTCGCCATCCGGGCGGCCAAGGCGGCCAAGCGCCGCCTCAAGGAGATCGAAGAGGTCGAGGAGCTGCCCGAGGACCTCTCGGAGCGGCTGCTGCGCGGAGCGTTCGACATCGGCGCCAGGATCAGCCCGGACATCGTCGACGACGAACGGCGCGAGCGGTACTCCAAGCGCGCCGACCGTCTCAAGGCGGTCCAGCGCATCCAGCGCGACATGATGTCGGCCGCCCGCCACGAGATCCTCGCCGCGCGCAGCGAACCCGGCGCCGACCCCGAGATCGTCGACCGGGTCCTGCACCACCTCGACGTACGCAGCCTGCGGTCGTCCTGACGGAGGGCGCGACTCAGCCCCGGCCCGTACGCGGCACGATCGGCGGCGGCGGATGCGGATGGTCGCCGTCCGGCGGCGGTTCGGCCCAGGCCGTGTTGACCCGCGGCAGCGCGTACGCATGGTGCTCGGTGAGCCAGCGGACCAGGTGCTCGCGCACCGTGACCCGCACCGTCCAGATGTCGTCCGCGTCCTTGGCGGTGACCAGGGCGCGGACCTGGATCGTGTTCGGCGTCGTGTCCGTGACGGCCAGGCCCCAGTCCCTGCCGTCCCAGGCGGCGCACTCGCGCAGGATGTCCTGGAGCTTCTCGCGCATCTCGGTGACGGGCGCCGTGTGGTCCAGCTGGAAGAAGACCGTGCCGGTCATCTGGGAGCCACCGCGCGACCAGTTCTCGAAGGGCTTCGAGACGAAGTACGACACCGGCATCGTGATCCGGCGCTCGTCCCAGGTCCGCACGGCCAGGAAGGTCAGCGTGATCTCGTCGACCGTGCCCCACTCGCCGTCCACGACGACCGTGTCGCCGATCCGCACCATGTCGCCGAAGGCGATCTGCAGCCCGGCGAAGAGATTGGCGAGCGTGGACTGGGCGGCGACGCCCGCGACGATGCCCAGAACGCCCGCCGACGCGAGCAGTGACGTGCCGGCCGCCTGCATGGCGGGGAAGGTGAGCAGCATCGCCCCGACGGCCACGACACCGACGATCGCGGTGACCACCCGCTGGATGAGGGTGACCTGCGTACGCACCCGGCGGACCCGGGCCGGATCGCGGTGGGCGCCCGCGTAACGCGCGTACGTGGACTCGACGACGGCCGTCGCGATACGGACGAGGAGCCAGGCCACCGAACCGATGAGCATCAGGGTCAGGGCCTGCGCGACGCCCGCCGAATGGTCTTTGGCGATCTCCGCCTGTTCGAACGAGCCGCGCAACAGGGCGGCGCACAGGACAAGTTGGAACGGCAGTCGGCAGCGGCGCGCCAGACCCCACAGTGGATTGTCCGGGTGGCGGTCGTCGGCCCGGCGCAGCAGCACATCGGCCAGCCAGACCACGGCCAGCGTGAGCACGACCGAGCCGCCGACCACGATCAACGGACGCAGTACGTTCTCCATGCTCCCGAGGGTAGGTGGCACGATGGCCTCATGAACATCATGCTTTTCCACTCGACGTACGGGCTGCGGCCCGCGGTGCACGCGGCGGCCGACCGGCTGCGCGCCGAGGGACACGAGGTGACGACGCCCGATCTGTTCGACGGGCGCACCTTCGACACCGTCGAGGAAGGCATGGCCTTCAAGGACGAGCTCGGCAAGGACGAGCTCCTGAAGCGGGCCATTCTGGCCGCAGCGCCCTACTCCGAGCGGGGCCTGGTCTACGCCGGATTCTCGTTCGGCGCCGCCACCGCGCAGACCCTCGCACTCGGCGACGCCAAGGCCCGCGGGCTGCTCCTCCTGCACGGCACGTCCGACATCGCGGAGAACACGACGGTGGACGAGCTGCCGGTGCAGCTGCACGTCGCCGAGCCGGACCCGTTCGAGACGGACGACTGGCTGAGCGCGTGGTACCTGCAGATGGGCCGCGCCGGAGCCGATGTCGAGGTCTACCGCTACGCCGGAGCCGGCCACCTCTACACCGACCCCGACCTGGACGACTACGACGCCGAGGCCACGGAGGCGACGTGGCGGACGGCGATCGGCTTCCTGGAGACGCTCTAGCCGCAGCGGCCGCACTGCCGGTTCACGCGCGCGTGCCGGTTCACGCGCGCGTGCCGGTTCACGCGCGCGTGCAGCGCCCCGCCGGGGCGCTCGCGGGCGGCTTGCACTGCAGGCCGTAGTCGCCGCCGCTGGAGCTGACATACCGCCCGACGCATTCGTTGCCGCTGGACCGGCCGCGCTCGGCGCAGAACCGCAGGGCGGCCCGGCCGTCCGCGAACGGCCCGGGGGCGTAGATCACCCAGAAGCCGGGCCGCAGCGACGCGTAGTCGTCGCTGCGCAGATACTCCGCCTCCGGCACCTCCTTGCGCACGGCCGCGAGCCTGCGGTCACGGGCGTCCGCTCCCGAGCCGACGGGTTCGGAGAAGAGCTGGGCGATCCAGCTGCCCGAGGCGGGCGGGGCGCCGGGGGAGGACGCCGGTGGCGTGGTCGGGTCGGGGCTCTCGCTCCGCGTGGGCGTCCCGCTCGGGCTCGGACTCTCGCTCCGGTCCGGGCTCTTCGACCCCTTCGTGGGTCTCGGTGACGCCGAGGAGGACGCCGACGCGGAAGCCGACGCGGAGGAACTCCCGCCGCCCTTGCCCTCCTCCTCGCCCGTTCCGGCCCCGCCCCGCAGCGCGAGCACCAGCGCGGCACCGGCCGCCAGAGCGAGCGCCACGGCGATCACCGCGACGACCGCAGGCGTACGTCTTCGGGGCGCGACGGACGGCGGCCCCACCGTGACAGCGGGCCCCGCCGGAACAGCGGGCCCCGCCGGAACAGCGGGCCCCGCCGGAACAGCGGGCCCCGCCGGAACAGCGGGCCCCGCCGTGACGGCAGGCCGCCCCGAAGTCTCCGTCGGCTGCCAGGCGATCCCGTTCGCCACCGCGGCGAGCATCGCGTCCAGTCGCTCCGCGTCCGGACGCAGCGCCGGGTCCCGCACGAGGAGGGCGCTCAGGACCGGAGCGAGCGGCCCGGAGCGCACCGGCGGCGGCACCGGATCGTCGAGCACGGCGGCGAGCGTGGCCAGCGTCGTGGCGCGGCGCAGCGGACTGACGCCCTCCACGGCGACGTAGAGGACAAGGCCGAGCGACCAGAGGTCGGCCGCCGGACCCTGGTCCGTGCCGCGGATGCGCTCGGGCGCGATGTACTCCGGCGAACCGATCAGGTCGCCGGTCGCGGTGAGCTGGGTGGAGCCCCGGAGCGAGGCGATGCCGAAGTCCGTGAGGACCACGGAGACGCCAGCGCCCGGGGCTTCGTGCCGCAGCAGTACGTTGGCGGGCTTCACGTCCCGGTGCAGGATGCCCGCCGCGTGGGCGACGCGCAGCGCCGAGAGCAGCTCGCGGCCGATGCGCGCCGCCTCGTGCGGCGGCAACGTGCCCTGCTCCAGGAGGTCCTGGAGCGTGCGCCCCGGCAGGAGCTCCATCACCAGCCAGGGGTGCGGGCCGCCCGTGTCCACGATCTGATGGATCGTCACCACATGTGGGTGGTTGAGCCGGGCCAGCGCCCTGGCCTCGCGCAGCACCCGCTCCCGCAGGACACGTGACTCCTCGACGGTCAGCTCGGGCCCCGCGGGCCGCACCTCCTTGAGGGCCACCTCGCGGTGCAGCACGGTGTCGCGCGCCCGCCACACCGTGCCCATGCCTCCGCTGCCGAGCCGCTCGAGCAGCTCGAAGCGCCCGTCCACCACATCCCCCTGGCCACTCATGTCGCCAGAGTAGAGGGCGGCAGTCAGCGCGAGAGCGGGCGAACTGTGAAACGTTCGCCCGCTCTCGCGTCAGGAGTGCACGCTCAGCGTGCGGCTGCCTCGTCCGTTCAGCCCTTGAGCGCCGCGTCGACAGCCTTCTTGTAGTCCTCGACCGTCGAGGGCGCGTTCTTCTTGTCGGAGCCGGTCAGCTTCTTGCCGTCCATGACGAAGGAAGGCGTGCCGTCGACGTCGTCCTTGTTGTTGTCGAACTGCTTCGACATCTCCAGGGCCCAGCGGTCGTACGTCCCGTCCTTGACGTCCTTCGCGAAGGTCTTGCTCTTCTTGAGCTCAGGGACCTCGTTCGCGATCTTGGTCAGGTACGAGTCGTCCTTGAACTTGTCCTCGGTCTCGGAAGGGTGGTTCTCCTTGGAGAACAGCGCCTTCTTGTAGTCGAGGAAGGCCTGGTCGCTCACGTTCAGGGCGGCACCCATCGCGCTCAGCGCGTTCTTGGAGCCCTCACCCGTCAGGTTGCGGTCGAGGAACGAGGCGCCGATGAACTGGATCTTGTACTTGCCGTCCTTCAGGTCCTTCTCGACCGTCGGGCCCACGGTCTGCTCGAAGCTGGCGCAGACCGGGCAGCGCGGGTCCTCGTAGACCTTGAGGGTCTTCTTGGCGCTGTCCTTGCCGAGGACGACGGTCGTGCCGTCCGTGCCCGAGGAGTTGGCCGGCTTGACCAGCTTCTCGTCCTTGGCGGCTTCCCAGTGGCCGGGCTTGTTGGACTGCATGACGGCGTAGCCGACACCGCCCGCGATGGCCAGGACCGCGACGACGGAGACGCCGACGATCATCGACCGCTTCCGCTTCTCCCGCTTGCGCTCGGCTTCCTGCTGGGCGCGGATCCGCTCGCGGGCCGCCGACTTGGCCGCCTGGCTGTTGCGCTTGCTCATGATGATGTTCTCCGTAGGGGTGACATGCGTGGGGACGGTGGTGCTCAGGCGAAGACGGCCGAGCACGGCGGTCCACGCCGTCCCACGAAATGCACGAGAAGCCGCGTAAGTGCTGCGGTCCGCACCCGGCGCGCGGGGCGCGCGGCGCGGCGTACGGGCCGCGGTCGGATGATCGCCGCGGCCACCGCGATGAGCAGCCGCCGGAAGGTGGAGGCGGCCACCGCGCGCAGGACCTGGGCCATGGCACGCTCGCCGCGCCGCAGCCAGAACGCCGCGAGCAGGCCGACCCCGATGTGCGCGCCGAGCAGCAGCCAGGCGGCGCTCGGATCGGCGTCGGCGAGCAGCACGGCGGCGCGGTGTCCGTCGCCGCCGGTCATCTGGGCCAGCGGGGTGCCGACGCTCGCACCGCCGCACAGCACGTCGAAGCCGACGGAGCGCAGCGGGCCCGCGACGGGACCGCCCGCCTGGCCGTAACAGACGTGCTGCCCGGTGGTGAACACCGTGTCGGCGGCCAGTTCCAGCGGGATCAGCAGGGCGGCGATCCGGCCGTAGCCGCGCTCGCGTCCCGCCAGTGCGTACGCGATGACGAAGACCGCCGCGGCGATCATGGCGACGGTGGTCAGCGGGAGCGGGGCGCGGGACAGCAGTACGTGCGACGCGGCGGAGAGCGTCACGACGAGCGCCGTGAAGAGCGCCGCGCGCACGGCTCTGAGCTGGGTCCCGGATATGTCCATCGCGCAGCCGAGTGTGCCATGTGCTCCCATAAGGCAGCCCTAAAGGGTGCCTATGAGTTACACGGCGTCGTCTTCGTGCCTACAGACCCGGAATCCGACCGTTACGGAACAGGTCGACGAAGATCTGGTGGTCCCTGCGCGCCCGTGCGCCGTACTCGTGCGCGAAGTCCACGAGCAGGTCACCGAAGCCCTCCTCGTCCGCCGCGATGGCGGCGTCGATCGCGCGTTCCGTGGAGAACGGCACCAGGTCCGAGTGGCCGCTCTCGTCGTCAGCGGCGGAGTGCATCGTGGCCGTGGCGCGGCCCAGGTCGGCGATGACCGCGGCGATCTCGTCCCAGTCGTCGATGTCCGACCAGTCCAGGTCCACGGCGTACGGAGAGACCTCGGCGACCAGCTGCCCGGAGCCGTCCAGCTCGGTCCAGCCGAGCCACGGGTCGGCGTGCGCCTGGAGCGCGCGCTGCGAGATCACCGTGCGGTGGCCCTCGTGCTGGAAGTAGTCACGGACCGCGCCGTCGGTGATGTGCCGCGAGACGGCCGGGGTCTGGGCCTGCTTGAGATAGATCACGACGTCGTTCTCCAGGGCGTCGCTGTTGCCCTCGAGAAGGATGTTGTACGACGGCAGTCCCGCGGAGCCGATGCCGATGCCGCGGCGCCCGACGACGTCCTTGACGCGGTACGAGTCGGGGCGGGTGAGCGAGGACTCGGGCAGCGTCTCCAGATAGCCGTCGAAGGCGGCGAGCACCTTGTAGCGAGTGGCCGCGTCGAGCTCGATGGAGCCGCCGCCCGGGGCGAAGCGGCGCTCGAAGTCGCGGATCTCCGTCATGGACTCCAGGAGCCCGAAGCGGGTCAGCGAGCGCGCGTCGCGCAGCGCGTCCAGGAGCGGTCCCTGGGCGGTGTCCAGGGTGAAGGGCGGCACCTCGTCGCTCTTGGCGCCGGTCGCCAGGTCGTGGATCCGCTCGCGGTACGCCGCGGCGTAGATCCGCACCAGGTCGGTGATCTGCTCGTCGCTGAGCGCCTTCGTGTACCCGATCAGGGCCACGGAGACGGCGAAGCGCTTCAGGTCCCACGTGAAGGGGCCGACGTACGCCTCGTCGAAGTCGTTCACGTTGAAGATCAGGCGGCCCTGGGAGTCCATGTACGTGCCGAAGTTCTCCGCGTGCAGGTCGCCGTGGATCCACACCCGGCCCGTGCGCTCGTCCAGGTACGGACCGCCGTGCTGCTCGCGCTCCAGGTCCCCGTAGAAGAGGCAGGCCGTGCCGCGGTAGAACGCGAAGGCGGAGGCGGCCATCTTCCGGAACTTCACCCGGAACGCGGCGGGGTCCGCGGCGAGCAGCTCGCCGAACGCGGTGTCGAAGACGGAGAGGATCTGCTCGCCGCGCTGCTCAGCGGTGGGCTGCGGGTCCGACATCGCGGGGTGCCTCCAGGTAACAGGTGGTGCCAGGTCGTGCATGACATTTGGGACAGGTGCTCCGACCTGTCCAACGCACGACGGTACCCCCGAGTGCCCGTCGCTTGTCAGTGCGGCGGATTAGACTTCCACGCTGTCCCCCCAGACTGCCCGCAGCCTGTCACCACCCGTTCTCCGGAGGCCTCCCGCCGTGACCAAGCCGCCCTTTACGCACCTCCACGTCCACACCCAGTACTCGCTGCTGGACGGTGCCGCGCGGCTCAAGGACATGTTCGACGCCTGTAATGAGATGGGCATGACGCATGTCGCCATGTCCGACCACGGCAACCTCCACGGGGCGTACGACTTCTTCCACTCGGCGCAGAAGGCGGGCGTGACGCCGATCATCGGCATCGAGGCGTATGTGGCGCCGGAGTCCCGGCGCAACAAGCGGAAGATCAAGTGGGGTCAGCCGCACCAGAAGCGTGACGACGTGTCCGGCTCGGGTGGTTACACCCACAAGACGATCTGGGCGTCGAACAGCACGGGCCTGCACAACCTCTTCCGGCTGTCCTCCGACGCATACGCGGAAGGCTGGCTCCAGAAGTGGCCCCGCATGGACAAGGAGACGATCTCCCAGTGGTCGGAGGGCCTGATCGCCTCCACCGGCTGCCCCTCCGGAGAGCTCCAGACCCGCTTGCGCCTGGGCCAGTTCGACGAGGCGGTGAAGGCTGCCGCCGAGTACCAGGACATCTTCGGCAAGGACCGGTACTTCCTGGAGCTGATGGACCACGGCATCGACATCGAGCGCCGGGTCCGCGACGACCTGCTCCGGGTCGGCAAGAAGCTCGGCATCCCGCCGCTGGTGACGAACGACTCGCACTACACGTACGCGCACGAGTCCGTCGCTCACGACGCCCTGCTCTGCATCCAGACCGGCAAGAACCTCTCGGACCCGGACCGCTTCCGCTTCGACGGCACCGGCTATTACCTGAAGTCCACGGACGAGATGTACGCCATCGACTCCTCGGACGCCTGGCAGGAGGGGTGCAGGAACACGCTTCTGGTGGCCGAGCAGATCGACACCACCGGGATGTTCGAGAAGCGCGACCTCATGCCCAAGTTTGAGATCCCGGAGGGCTTCACCGAAGTCACCTGGTTCCAGGAGGAGGTCCGGGTCGGCATGGGCCGCCGCTACCCCGGTGGTATCCCCGAGGACCGGCAGAAGCAGGCCGAGTACGAGATGGACATCATCATCCAGATGGGGTTCCCGGGGTACTTCCTGGTCGTCGCCGACTTCATCATGTGGGCCAAGAACAACGGCATCGCGGTGGGCCCCGGCCGTGGCTCCGCGGCAGGATCGATCGTCGCGTACGCCATGGGCATCACCGACCTCGACCCCATCACGCACGGCCTGATCTTCGAGCGGTTCCTGAACCCCGAGCGCGTCTCCATGCCCGATGTCGACATCGACTTCGACGAGCGCAGGCGCGTGGAAGTCATCCGGTACGTGACGGAGAAGTACGGCGCCGACAAGGTCGCCATGATCGGCACATACGGAAAGATCAAGGCGAAGAACGCCATCAAGGACTCCGCGCGCGTGCTCGGATATCCGTACGCGATGGGCGACCGCCTCACCAAGGCGATGCCCGCCGACGTCCTGGGCAAGGGCATCGACCTCTCCGGCATCACGGACACCAAGCACCCGCGCTACAGCGAGGCGGGCGAGATCCGGGGGATGTACGAGAACGAGCCGGACGTGAAGAAGGTCATCGACACCGCGAAGGGTGTGGAGGGCCTGGTCCGGCAGATGGGCGTGCACGCGGCCGGCGTCATCATGTCCAGCGAGCCGATCGTGGACCACGCGCCGATCTGGGTGCGGCACACGGACGGCGTGACGATCACGCAGTGGGACTACCCCCAGTGCGAGTCGCTCGGCCTGCTCAAGATGGACTTCCTGGGTCTGCGAAACCTGACCATCATGGACGACGCCGTCAAGATGGTGCGGAACGACAAGGGCATCGACCTGGAGATGCTCTCGCTCCCGCTGGACGACCCGAAGACCTTCGAACTGCTCTGCCGCGGTGACACGCTCGGTGTCTTCCAGTTCGACGGCGGCCCGATGCGTTCGCTGCTTCGCCAGATGCAGCCCGACAACTTCGAGGACATTTCCGCCGTCTCGGCCCTCTACCGGCCGGGCCCGATGGGCATGAACTCGCACATCAACTACGCGGAGCGCAAGAACGGCCGCCAGGAGATCACGCCGATCCACCCGGAGCTCGAAGAGCCCCTGAAGGAGACGCTCGGTCTGACCTACGGCCTCATCGTGTACCAGGAGCAGGTGCAGAAGGCCGCGCAGATCATCGCCGGCTACTCGCTGGGCGAAGCCGACATCCTGCGCCGCGTGATGGGCAAGAAGAAGCCCGACGAGTTGGCGAAGAACTTCGTCCTGTTCCAGGAGGGCGCGAAGAAGAACGGCTACTCGGATGCCGCGATCCAGGCCCTGTGGGACGTCCTGGTCCCCTTCGCCGGATACGCCTTCAACAAGGCGCACTCCTCGGCGTACGGCCTCGTCACGTACTGGACCGCCTACCTCAAGGCGAACTACCCCGCCGAGTACATGGCCGCGCTGCTCACCTCGGTGAAGGATGACAAGGACAAGTCGGCCGTCTACCTCAACGAGTGCCGGCGCATGGGCATCAAGGTCCTTCCGCCCAACGTGAACGAGTCCGTGCACAACTTCGCCGCGCAGGGCGACGACGTGATCCTCTTCGGCCTGGAGGCGGTCCGCAACGTCGGTACGAACGTGGTCGAGTCGATCGTCCGGTCGCGCAAGGCCAAGGGGAAGTTCGCCTCCTTCCCCGACTACCTCGACAAGGTCGAGGCCGCCGCCTGCAACAAGCGGACCACGGAGTCGCTGATCAAGGCGGGCGCCTTCGACACCATGGGGCACACCCGCAAGGGCCTCACCGCGCAGTACGAGCCCATGATCGACAACGTGGTGCAGGTCAAGCGCAAGGAAGCGGAAGGGCAGTTCGACCTCTTCGGAGGGATGGGCGACGAGTCCGGCGGTGACGAGCCGGGCTTCGGGCTCGACGTGGAGTTCTCCACCGACGAGTGGGAGAAGACGTATCTGCTCGCCCAGGAGCGGGAGATGCTCGGTCTGTACGTCTCCGACCACCCCCTGTTCGGCCTGGAGCACGTCCTTTCCGACAAGGCCGACGCGGGCATCGGGCAGCTCACCGGCGGTGACTACTCGGACGGCTCGATCGTCACCATCGGCGGCATCATCTCCGGCCTCCAGCGCAAGATGACCAAGCAGGGCAACGCCTGGGCCATCGCGACCGTCGAGGACCTCGCCGGCTCCATCGAGTGCATGTTCTTCCCGGCGACGTATCAGCTGGTGTCGACCCAACTCGTCGAGGACGCCGTGGTGTTCGTCAAGGGCCGCCTCGACAAGCGCGAGGACGTGCCGCGCCTCGTCGCGATGGAGATGCAGGTCCCCGACCTGTCGAACGCGGGCACCAACGCGCCCGTCCTGATCACCATCCCGACGGTGAAGGTGACCCCGCCGATGGTCAGCCGCCTCGGCGAGATCCTCAGCCACCACCGCGGCAACAGCGAGGTGCGGATCAAGCTCCAGGGGGCCCAGAAGACGACGGTGCTGCGGCTCGACCGCCACCGGGTACAGCCGGATCCCGCCCTTTTCGGCGACCTGAAGGTACTGCTCGGGGCGTCCTGCCTGGCCGGGTAGGTCCATCCGTCAAGCCAAGAGCGCAGGGAAGGGGCGCACCCGGAATTCCGGGTGCGCCCCTTCACGCATATGCGCCTGTGTGCGCGTCAGTTGTGGCCGAAACGACGCTGGTGCTTGCGGGCGACCTCGGCCGGGCTGCCCTGCGACTGCACGGCTTCCTTCATCCTCGACTCGGCCTGCTCCGCGGACGACTTGGCCTGCTCCTGCGCTTCCTCCGCGGCAGAGGCGCGGTTCTGCGAGACGCCCGTCTTACGGTGCTGTTTCTTGGCCATGGTGATCTTCCTCCTGAGGGGGATCTGTAGGGCCAGGACGCGACCAGATTCACATACCGCGACAAGCTGCGCATTTCAGAGAATTACCGTGCGTAATAAGCCCTGTCGGAGAGTGAAGTCGCGATACGCCACGCCGAAGATCGAGTTCCGGCCGTTAACCTCCGCGGGGTCGGGCAGACTCGAAGGAAACCCGAACCATTACTTCCAGGGAATCTCCAGGGAAAGAGGGTGGATCGCGTGGACCGTTGCATCGTCCTGGTGGACGCCGGGTATCTGCTGGGTGCCGCCGCGAGTCTCCTCGCGGGCGAGCCGTCGCGGTCCCGGATCACCGTCGATCACACCGCCCTGATCCAGGGCATCCGTGAGCGCGCGGAATCCGACACCGAGCGCCCCCTGCTCCGGATCTACTGGTTCGACGGAGCCCCCGACCGCGTTCCGCAGCCCGAGCACCGCAGGCTGCGCGTCATGCCGCGCGTGACGGTCCGGCTCGGCGCGCTGACCCGCAGCGACGGACGGTGGGCCCAGAAGGGCGTGGACGCCGCCATGCACGCCGAGCTGACGGAGCTGGCCCGCAACCGCGCCTGCTCGGACATCGTGCTCGTCACCGGCGACGGGGACCTGCTGCCCGGCATGATGGCCGCCAAGGAGCACGGCGTCGCCGTCCACCTGTGGGCCGTGCAGGCCGCCGACGGGGACTACAACCAGTCCGAGGACCTCGTGGCCGAGGCCGACGAGCGCCGCGTCCTGGACCGGGCCTGGATCACCAAGGCCGTACGCCCCAAGGAGCTCACCGGCGTCTGCGCGCCCTCTCCCGTGCCGCGCCCCGAGATCGCCGCGATCCTCTCCGCGCCCCTGCCGGAGTCCGCCCTCGCGGCCAGCGCCCAGCGGGCCGCCGACGAGGCCGCAGGGGTGCACCACGGCCGACACGGCGAGCACGGCCGGCACGCCGAGGCCGGGGCCAACGGCGACAGCGGCGGCACCCACCACCCCCCGGGCAAGGGCGTGCCCACCCCCAAGGACCTCGCCGCCCTGCGCGGCCCCGGCACACAGCCCGCCAAGGACCCCACCAACGCCACGCTGCGCTGGTCCTCGGACAAGGGCTGGGTCGAGCGCCCCGGCGGCGCCGCGGAGAGCCCGGAGGCCGCCGCCCTGCCGACGCTCGCCCAGCTGACGACGGCCGAGCAGCGCTGGGCCGACCGCGAGGAGGACATCACCACCGTCGGCGGTGATCCCTTCGAGGTCGGGCAGGTGTTCGCGCGCCGCTGGATGGCCCGCCTGCCGGAACAGCACAACCTGCAGAAGCTCTCGACGATGTACCCGCGCATCCCGCACCGCGTCGACGGCGAGCTCCTGCGGTACGCGGCCCGCTTCGGTCTGCTCGCCCACAAGGACGACCAGATCGACGAGCACGACCGGTACGCGATCCGGGCGGGCTTCTGGCGCGAGATCGACGTCCACACGGCGGTCGAGCACGCGCCGGCGGGCGACCGCTCCGGCGAGTGACCGAACAGGTACGCGAACGAGTGGCGGAACGCGTCCGCAGATGAGTGACCGAACACGTCCGCAGATGACTGATACGGGGCGTACGGGGCGCCCCGGGCGTCGTACCGGGCACGGGACCCCGTACCCTCGTCCTTCGTGAGTACGCGCTCGGCACAGGCAGTCCGACAGGGGCTCCGACAGGGTCACGGCAGTCATGCCGTCTGCGCGGTGCGCGACCTCGTCAAGACGTATCCCGCCACCCGTGGCAGGCGCGGCAGGCCCGCGACACCCGAGGTGCGCGCCACCGACGGCATCAGCCTGGAGGTCAGGCGCGGCGAGATCTTCGGCCTTCTCGGGCCCAACGGCGCCGGCAAGTCCACCCTCGTACGCCAGCTGACCGGCCTGATGCGGCCCGACAGCGGGAGCGTCGAGATCCTCGGGCACGACATCCTGCGCCACCCCGAGCGGGCCGCGCGGATCCTCGCCTACCTGGGGCAGGAATCCACCGCGCTCGACGAACTGACCGTCTCGCTCGCCGTCGAGACGACCGCGCGGCTGCGTGGCCTCGATGTGCGCGCGGCGCGGGCCGAGCGGGACGCCGTACTCGAAGAACTCGCGCTCACCGGCCTCGCCTCGCGGCCGCTGAAGAAGCTCTCCGGCGGGCAGCGCAGGCTCGCCTGCTTCGCCACCGCCTTGGTGGGGGAGCGGCCGCTGCTCGTCCTCGACGAGCCGACGACCGGCATGGACCCCATCGCACGGCGCGCCGTGTGGGGCGCGGTCGACCGGCGCAGGGCCGAGCGCGGCACGACGGTGCTGCTGGTCACCCACAACGTCATCGAGGCCGAGACGGTCCTTGACCGCGTTGCCGTCCTCGACCACGGCAAGGTCATCGCCTGCGACAGCCCTCTGGGGCTCAAGGAGCAGGTCGCGGGCGAGGTGCGGGTGGAGCTTGTCTGGCGGGAGCGGGCGCCGCTGGATGTCCCCGAGGTCGCGGCGCTGCGGTCGTCCGCGGTGGAGTCCGGACGGCGGTGGTCCTTGCGGCTCGCCCCCGACGAGGCACGGGCCGCTGTCGCGGCGGTCACCGGCGGAGCGGCCTTTGCCGCGCTCGACGACTTCACGTTGGCCACACCGAGCTTGGAGGACGTGTATCTCGCCCTGGGCGGGAACGGGGAAGGGCTGGTGAAGGCGTGACCTTCGCCGGGCGGATGAACTGCAACAGGAGGGCCGTTCGGTGAGTGCCGTTCCCCTGGAAGCGGCCGTACGGGCCGACGAGCGCGAGCGGCAGGCCGACGCCGCCGCGCCCCTGGGGCCCCGTGCGCGGCTGTTTCCCGCGCTCGCCGCGGTCTATCGGGCGCAGCTTTCCCGGGCCCGGGTCGCGCGGATTCCGCTGCTCTTCGTGGCGACCTTCCAGTCCGTCGGGATCATGATCCTGATGCGGGGCGTCGTCGACGGAGGCGATGAGGCGCGTGCCGTCGTCGCCGGATCCTCCGTGCTCGTCGTCGCGTTCGTCGCGCTCAACCTGCTCGCGCAGTACTTCGGGCAGCTGCGGGCCGACGGCGGCCTCGACCACTACGCGACGCTGCCCGTGCCGCCCGCATCGGTGGTCCTGGGCGCCGCGGCCGCCTACGCCTCGTTCACCGTGCCGGGCACGCTGGTCACCGCGGTCGTCGGATGCGGCCTCTTCGGGCTTCCGCTGGCGAATCTGTGGGTGCTCGCGGCGGTGATCCCGCTGGCAGGTGCCGCGCTCGCCGGGCTCGGAGCCGCACTCGGGCTGCTCGCGCCCCGCCCCGAACTGGCCACGCTGCTCGGCCAGTTGGGCATGTCCGCCGCGCTCCTGCTCGGCGTGCTTCCGGCCGAGCGGATGCCGGAGTTCCTCCAGTACGCCCGTGACCTGCTGCCCTCGACGTACGGAGTCGAGGCGTTCGCCCGTACCTTCGGGCCGCATCCGGACTGGGCTGCCGTCGCCCTCGATCTCGCCGTCTGCGCGGGAGTCGGCGTCGCCTCGCTGGCGATTGCCACCTGGGCCTACCGCCGTGCGGCTGTGCGGTGACGCGGCACAAAGACGGGACTGGCACCATGTGTGGGTGACTGCACCGCTGACGCCCTCCCAGCCGCCCCACGACCAGCCCCAGCACGACCCCTGGCAGCAAGCCGCTCAGCCGTCCGGAGCCGTTCCCCAGCCGGCGAACGAGGAGGACGGTCCTGGCATGAAGACCGAAGTGCGGCAGGCCGCAGTGATCATGGTCGCGATGGCTGTCTGCGGCGTGCTGCTCGGCCTCCTGTGGATGTGGCTCGCGCCACGGGTTCCGCTGGTGGCCGACAGCGACGCGGTGTACCTCAAGGACACCGAGGGGGAGCAGGCGATCGGGGTCGACGGAACGTTCACTCTGCTCGCGCTGGCGTTCGGCGCGGTGAGCGGCGCCGTGGTGTTCCTGCTGCGCAGGCGGGGCGGGATTCCGCTGGTCGTCGGGCTGACGGCCGGAGGGCTGCTCGCCGCGGTGGTCGGCTGGCGTCTCGGGATCTTCCTGGGCCCCGAGACCGACGTCGCCGCCCATGCGAAGTCCCTGGGCAAGGGCGTCGCGTTCGACGCCCCCCTGGAGCTCAAGGCCAAGGGCGCGCTGCTGTCCTGGCCCGTGGCGGCGTTGCTGATCCACCTCGGTCTCACCGCGCTCTTCGGGCCACGCGACCCCGAGCCGTACCCCCTGCCCTACGGGAATCCCGACCGGGCCGATGGCAGCCCGGACTCCGCCGGGGCGTGATGTCAGGCGGGGCGCCTCCCGTGGTTCGCCTTGCCCTTGCGCACCCGCCACTTCCTCTTGCGCGTCTTCTTCGACATGAGGGTGGTACTAGTCGAGCCGACGGCTCCCGTCGAGGGCCTATTCACGCCCGATCGGGGCCAGTACCGCACCCGTGAGCCGCGCCAGGTCGCCGGGGGCCAGTTCCACTTCCAGGCCCCTGCGGCCCGCCGACACACAGACCGTGGCGTGCGACGAGGCCGAGTCGTCCAGGACCGTGCGGAGCTTCTTGCGCTGGCCCAGCGGGGAGATGCCGCCCCGTACGTACCCCGTGGTGCGCTCGGCGGCCGCCGGACCCGCCATCACCGCGCGCTTGCCGGAGACCGCCGCGGCCAGGGCCTTGAGGTTCAGGGTGCCCGCCACGGGGACCACGGCCACCGTCAGCTCGCCGTCGACCTCCGCGACCAGGGTCTTGAAGACCCGGTCGGGGGAGACGCCCATGGCCTGCGCCGCCTCTTCGCCGTACGAGGGGTGCGCGGGGTCGTGTTCGTAGGCGTGGACGGTGTAGTCCGCGCCCGCCGCGGTGAGGGCGACCGTCGCCGGGGTGCCGCCCGTGCCCGACTGCTTCTGCTGTTTCTTCTGCTTCTTCGCCAAAGCGCTCGCGCCTTATGTCAGTTGCGGCTTACGTCAGTTGAGACTGGTGGTGCCGCGCGTGAGGTCCGTCGCGGGCAACGACGGCAGATTACGGATGATGGCGGTCTCGGCGCGAAGGAGTTTCAGCTCGTCGTGCAGGCGCGACGCCGTGTCCGGTGCCTCCAGGAGCCGCTGCTTCGTGGGGGTGTCCAGGACGGCCGCGGCGGCGACCAGATACGACACCACGGACGGGTCGTCCGGCAGTTCGGCGCCCGTGGAGAGGGACCGCTCACGCGCCCCGGCGAGCCGCTTCTGGTAGGAGCGGAACGCCCGCAGGACGCCCGCGGCCAGCGCACCCGCCTCCTCGCCCGGCTCCTCGGGCAGCTCCTCGACCTCCGCGGTCAGGAAGGCGCCCGACGTGTCGATCGAGTGCAGGCGCACGCGTGAGGTGCCGGTGGCGAGGACCTCGAAGCCGCCGTCGGCGCGCTCCCTGATCGTCGCCGCGTCCGCCACGCAGCCCACCGTGTGGAAGGCCTTGAGCGGGTCGTCGCCGAAGCCGGCGGTCGGCCCCTGCTCGGGCTGCGAGGTGGGGTCGGGGAGGCCCGGGGCGCTCGGCGCCACCTCGAGGCCGTCGCGGATCGCGACGACCGCGAAGAGGCGCTGCTCCTCCTCGGGAGTCTTGAGCAGGTCGCGCATCATGGCGCGATAACGCTCCTCGAATACGTTCAGCGGGAGCACGAGCCCCGGGAACAGCACCGAGTTGAGCGGGAAGAGCGGAAGCCGGACGGTGGTCACGAGCCTCAAGCCTAATGGTCGCCGGAGGGCGGACGTCCGCCACCGGTGCGCAGCGGGGTCTCGGAGGCCACCTCGATGCGTATGCCGTCGCGCAGTTCCAGGAACTGGCCGAGCGGATCGTCGGCCATGCGGTCCCAGGGGAAGGACGTCGCGCAGGGCCCGATGAGGCGCAGCTGTTCGAGGGCGTCGCTCCACCGCTCCAGGCGGACGAGGACGTACGTGAGGAGGTTGCGGACCTCGGCGGGCCAGGGATCCCCGGCCTCGTACTCCCGGGACAGGGCGATCCCGAGGTCGGCCGCGGCGTCCAGGCGCTCGCGCGGCACGCTCCCCGACGCGCTGGTGAGATACGCGAACGCGGCCCGCGTGGGCAGCGCCTGGATCAGCGAGCCGGGCAGTGCGTCCCGCGCGGCCCGCTCGGCGAAGTCGAAGCACTGGCGGTGCGAGCCGTACCAGGCGGCCGAAAGGTACTGCAGGGCCGACGCGTGGCAGCCGTAGTGGTGCGAGGAGCGGTGCACCGCCTCGGCCCAGATCGCGTCGAAGACCGAGTGCGGGGCATGGGTGCCGCGCGCGTGGTCCAGGGCGATCCGCCACGGCACGGGGTCGCGCGGGTCGGCCTCGGCGGCGCCGGTGAGCAGGGGCGCGCTCTCGCGAAGCAGCTCGGCGCGGGCGGGCGACTCCCAGCCGCGGACGACCGCGAGCTCGGCCTTGACGAGCAGCGCGTCCGGGTCGTGCGGCGCGGCGGCCTGCCAGTCGTCGAACCACTCGGAGCGGGAGCGGGCGAAGGCGGCGAGACGCGTCGTGTAGCGGTCGCGGTTCTCCCACTCGTTGCCCTCGCGGGTCATGGCGAGCAGCTTGGCGGCGGGGTCGTAGTCGCCGCGGCCCGCGGCGACAAGCGCGGGGCCGAGCCGGTCGTCGGGCGCGTCGAGGAGCACCTCGTCGTCGGGGGTCAGACCGTCGGCCAGGAGCGGGGTGTTCCTGACCATGCGTACGGTGCGGATCAGGGCGCGCAGGAATGCCATCGTGTGGGTATTGAAAACCGCAGGTCGGGGGAGGGCCAGGGGGTGGCCGGTGAAGCTTTCGCATCGGTCGTTCGGTTGCCTGACACGTGGTCAAGGACAGGTAAAATCTCTGTCCCCTCTCGATGCCTGCCGATGCCCACCGCCCCCGGTGCGGGCTCCTCAGTTCCTCCGCAGCAGCCTCGTCGCCCCCGCCGCGACCGTCGTCGCGAGCACCCAGCCGAGCAGGATCAGGATCGCCGCGAACCACTGCCAGCCGCCGCGCAGCTGCCAGTAGCTGTCCTGGCCGAGGTTGATGACCGGGAGCAGCAGGTCGAGGGAGAAGAGTGCGGGGTTCCAGTTCGGGTGCTCGCCCGGTTTGATCGCCGGGTGGTCGGCGCGCGTGAAGGCCACCGCGCTCACCGCCCAGAGCACCGCCATCCACAGGGCGGCCCGCCCCGGCCGGTAGCCGTAGGCCACCGTCCAGTCCTGGGCGAAGCCCCAGAGCTTGGCCGCAAGCGGCAGCGTCTCGCGGCGTCGGCGCTGCTTGGCGAGCAGGACTTCGCGGGCGTCGGCGTCCTCGCCGCCGTTGCGCAGGACCGTGGCCAGCTTCTCGTACGGCTCGGGGTTGTACTCGGCGGTCGCGGCCGCCACCCAGCTCAGCCGCCGGGAGAGCGGGAAACTGCCCTGCGGGACGAGGTTCTCGTAACTGAAGCCGCCCATCTGGAGGCCGCCGGGGCCCGGCCAGCTGGTCGACTTGTCGATGAGGGTGACGACCTTGGCGCCGGACAAAATGATCTTGCCGCGCTGCGGGGCCTCGCCCAGGAAGCGCAGCTCGGGGGTCTGGACACGGCGCAGCGACACCTCCTGGTCGTTCTCCAGGGTGAAGCGCGCCTGGGCCAGGTCGACGGCGTCCCCGAAGCGCCCGTCGTCGAGCCGGATGCCGCCCTGGCACTCGAAGCGCTGGACGCGGGTGCCGCGCGGCGGAGTCGTGCCGCTGGTCATGGGGGGATCGCCGAGTGCGGCGGGCGTCATGTAGAGCGTGCGTTCCACGGTCATCTGCGGGGCGTTGAGCGCCCGCTGGCCGTAGGGATTGGCGAGCTTGCTGCCGCGCAGGCTGAAGGAGACGCCGACCTTCGCGCCGCGCAGGCTCAGCTGGCCGTGCGACTCCATCATCTCGGCCTGCAGGTCCTGGCCGACCGAGAGCCCGTCGCCCATGATCGAGTTGCCGCGCCGGTCGCGGTAGATCACGGCCTGGTTGATCAGGAGGTCGGTGCCGATCTGGGCGTCCGTGAGCCGCATGCCGTTGTGGATCCGGCAGCGCGGCAGATGCAGATCGCCCTCCGTGTGCACGCGGGCCGCCTCCACGCGCGGGATCGAGCAGTTGACCAGGCGCAGCGTGGTGAACTTGGCCTCGGGGACGAGGACTTCCTTCTCGAAGCGGCAGTGCTTCAGCTCGGCGTAGGGAAGGATCTCGCCGCCCGCGAGATCGAGTACGTCCGTGATCTGGAGGCCCGAGAGCTTCAGCGAGGAGACCCGGCCGGAGAGCGCGGGCGGCCCGTCGAGCAGCAGCCAGCACACGATGCGCGCGCGCACGCTGCGTTCCGGACCCCAGGGGTGGCCGCCGTGCGGATCGTCCGCCATCGCGTCCCCGGCCCGGAGGTCATAGACGCTGCCGTTGCGAAAGGCCTGCCACATGCCGATCTCGGCGGCGGTCAGTCCATCCGGCGGGTCCCCGGTGCCGGTGTCGTCGACCACTGCTGTTGTCCTCCCCGTACTGCGATCCCGTACCGCGTTGTCGTACTGCGTTCACGTACTGCGACGCCCGTGTCTCGTACACCTGTTTCATGCCCGCTCAGTGACGGGCTGAACGCTAGTGGTGAACGTGGTCTTCCGGGATCTATATCAGCCAGTGATACGGGCGTCCGACCCGGAATGACGGTCTGAGAGAATTGGCCACGTGATCTCCCGAATCGATCTGCGCGGCGACGCCCTCCCCGAGGGCCCCGCCCTGCGCGCCCTGCTGCCCCGTGCCGACTTCGACGTCGCGGCCGCCCTGGAGAAGGTGCGGCCCATCTGCGAGGACGTGCATCATCGTGGCGACGCGGCGCTGATCGAATACGCGGAGAAGTTCGACGGGGTACGGCTGACGCAGGTCCGCGTCCCCGCGACCGCCATCGCCGCAGCCCTGACCGGCCTCGACCCGCTCGTGCGCGACGCGCTCGAGGAGTCGATCCGGCGCGCCCGCATCGTCCACCGCGAACAGCGCCGCGCCCCGCACACCACCCAGGTCGTGCCCGGCGGCACGGTCACCGAGAAGTGGGTGCCGGTCGAGCGCGTCGGGCTCTACGCACCGGGCGGCCGCTCCGTCTACCCGTCCTCCGTGATCATGAACGCCGTCCCTGCCCAGGAGGCGGGCGTCGAGTCGATGGCGCTCGCGTCCCCGCCGCAGAAGGAATTTGACGGGCTTCCGCACCCGACGATCCTCGCCGCCTGCGCCCTCCTCGGTATCGACGAGGTGTACGCGGTCGGCGGCGCCCAGGCCGTCGCGATGTTCGCGTACGGCACCGAGACCTGCGCCCCGGCCAACATGGTCACGGGGCCCGGCAACATCTGGGTCGCCGCCGCCAAGCGGTACTTCACCGGACGCATCGGCATCGACACCGAAGCCGGACCGACCGAGATCGCGGTCCTCGCCGACGACACGGCCGACGCCGTGCACGTCGCGTCCGACCTGATCAGCCAGGCCGAGCACGACCCGCTCGCCGCCGCCGTCCTGGTCACCGACTCCGTGGACCTGGCCGACGCCGTCGCCAAGGAGCTGGAGCCGCAGGTCGCGGCGACCAAGCACGTCGAGGACCGGATCGTGCCCGCCCTGGAGGGCAGGCAGTCCGCGATCGTCCTGGTCGACGGCCTGGAGGAGGGCCTGCGCGTCGTCGATGCGTACGGCGCCGAGCACCTGGAGATCCAGACCGCGGACGCCGCCGCCGTCGCGGAGCGCGTGAAGAACGCGGGCGCGATCTTCGTCGGCCCGTGGGCGCCGGTCTCCCTCGGCGACTACTGCGCGGGCTCCAACCACGTCCTTCCGACCGGCGGCTGCGCCTGCCACTCCTCGGGGCTCAGCGTCCAGTCGTTCCTGCGCGGCATCCACATCGTCGACTACACCCGCGACGCGCTCGCCGACGTGGCCCACCACGTGGTGACCCTCGCCGAGGCCGAGGACCTGCCCGCGCACGGTGCGGCCATCAAGGCGAGGTTCGGATGGAAGGTGCTCACCAAGTGACGATCCGGATCGACGATCTGCCCGTACGCGACGAACTGCGCGGCAAGTCCCCCTACGGCGCCCCCCAGCTCGACGTACCCGTACGCCTGAACACGAACGAGAACCCCTACCCGCTCCCCGAGCCGCTCGTCGAGCGCATCGCCGAGCGGGTCCGCGAGGCGGCCCGCGACCTCAACCGCTACCCCGACCGGGACGCCGTGGAGCTGCGCACCGAACTCGCGCGCTACCTCACGAACACCGGCGGCCACGAGGTCACCCTCGCCAACGTCTGGGCGGCCAACGGCTCGAACGAAGTCATCCAGCAGCTCCTGCAGACCTTCGGCGGGCCCGGACGCACCGCCATCGGCTTCGAGCCCTCGTACTCGATGCACGGCCTCATCGCGCGCGGCACCGGCACGGGCTGGATCTCCGGCCCCCGCTCGGACGACTTCACGATCGACGTCGAGGCGGCGACGAAGGCCATAGCCGAGAACCAGCCCGACGTCGTCTTCATCACCACGCCCAACAACCCCACGGGCAACGCCGTCTCGGCCGACACGGTCCTCGCGCTCTACGAAGCCGCGCAGGCCGCCAAGCCGTCGATGGTGGTGATCGACGAGGCGTACGTCGAATTCAGCCACGGCGACTCGCTGCTCCCGCTGCTCGCGGGGCGGCCGAATCTCGTCGTCTCCCGCACCATGTCGAAGGCGTTCGGGGCGGCCGGGCTCCGCCTCGGCTACCTCGCCGCCGACCCGGCGGTCGTCGACGCCGTACAGCTCGTGCGCCTGCCGTACCACCTGTCGGCCGTCACGCAGGCCACCGCGCTCGCCGCCCTGGAGCACACCGACACGCTCCTGAAGTACGTCGAGCAGCTGAAGCAGGAGCGCGACCGCCTTGTGAGCGAGCTGCGTGCGATCGGCTATGAAGTGACCGACTCCGACGCCAACTTCGTCCAGTTCGGGCGGTTCGATGGCGAAGGGGCCGCCCACGCGGTCTGGCAGCGGATCCTCGACCGGGGCGTCCTGGTCCGGGACAACGGAGTACCGGGATGGCTGCGCGTCAGCGCAGGAACCCCCGAAGAGAACGACGCGTTCCTCGATGCGGTACGCGAACTGAAGAAGGAGCAGCAGGCATGAGCCGCGTTGGACGGGTCGAACGGACCACCAAGGAGACGTCGGTCCTCGTCGAGATCGATCTCGACGGCACCGGCAAGGTCGAGGTGTCGACGGGTGTCGGCTTCTACGACCACATGCTCGACCAGCTCGGCCGCCACGGCCTCTTCGACCTCACGGTCAAGACCGAGGGCGACCTGCACATCGACACCCACCACACCATCGAGGACACCGCCCTCGCCCTGGGCGCCGCCTTCAAGCAGGCGCTCGGCGACAAGGTCGGCATCTACCGCTTCGGCAACTGCACGGTCCCGCTCGACGAGTCGCTCGCCCAGGTGACCGTCGACCTGAGCGGCCGCCCCTACCTCGTGCACACCGAGCCCGAGACCATGGCGCCGATGATCGGCACGTACGACACGACGATGACCCGGCACATCCTGGAGTCCTTCGTCGCGCAGGCCCAGATCGCCCTGCACGTGCACGTGCCCTACGGCCGCAACGCCCACCACATCGTGGAGTGCCAGTTCAAGGCCCTCGCCCGCGCGCTGCGCTACGCATCGGAGCGCGACCCGCGCGCCGCCGGGATCCTCCCCTCCACGAAGGGCGCGCTGTAAAGCCATGACCGGTCTCAACACCATCCTGATCGTCGTCGGTCTCTTCCTGATCGGCGGCATCATCTCCTTCGTCAAGCAGGGGATGCCCAAGAGCCTGATCACGCTGCTCTCCATCGGCGCGGCCATGTGCATCGTCGCGGGCGTCATGCGGCTCGACTACTGGAATTAAGGGGACGTACGCGAGATGAGCACTCCCCAGAAGAAGGTCGTCGTCTTCGACTACGGCTTCGGGAACGTCCGTTCCGCCGAGCGCGCCCTAGCGCGCGCGGGCGCGGAGGTCGAGATAACCCGTGACTACGACACGGCCATGAACGCCGACGGCCTCCTCGTCCCCGGTGTCGGCGCCTTCGCCGCCTGCATGCAGGGGCTCAAGGAAGCGCGCGGCGACTGGATCGTGGGCCGCAGGCTCGCGGGCGGCCGTCCCGTGATGGGCATCTGCGTCGGCATGCAGATCCTCTTCGCGCGCGGCATCGAGCACGACGTGGAGGCCGATGGCCTCGACGAGTGGCCCGGCACCGTCGAGCCGCTCAAGGCCGACATCGTCCCGCACATGGGCTGGAACACGGTCAAGGCGCCGGACGACTCGCAGCTGTTCGCGGGCCTCGACGCCGAAGCCCGCTACTACTTCGTGCACTCGTACGCGGTGCACCACTGGGACTTCGAGGCGGGCAACCCGGCCTTCCGCGCGCCCAAGGTCGCCTGGACCACGCACGGCGAGCCCTTCGTGGCCGCCGTCGAGAACGGCGCGCTGTGGGCCACGCAGTTCCACCCCGAGAAGTCCGGCGACGCCGGCGCCCAGCTCCTCACCAACTGGATCGGAACCCTCTAGGGATGTCAGGGATTTCTGTGAGCAAGCTCGAACTCCTCCCCGCCGTCGACGTCCGCGACGGCCAGGCCGTACGCCTCGTCCACGGCGAGTCCGGATCGGAGACCTCCTACGGCTCCCCCCTTGAGGCCGCCCTCTCCTGGCAGCGGTCGGGCGCCGAGTGGCTGCACCTGGTCGACCTGGACGCCGCGTTCGGCACCGGCGACAACCGCGCGCTCATCGCCGAGGTCGCGGGCGCCATGGACATCAAGGTCGAGCTGTCCGGCGGCATCCGCGACGACGACACGCTCGCCGCGGCCCTCGCCACCGGCTGCACCCGCGTGAACCTCGGCACCGCCGCCCTGGAGACCCCGGAGTGGGTCGCCAAGGTCATCGCCGAGCACGGCGACAAGATCGCGGTCGGCCTCGACGTCCGCGGCACGACCCTTCGCGGCCGCGGCTGGACCCGCGACGGCGGCGACCTCTACGAAACCCTGGCACGCCTCGACTCCGAGGGCTGCGCCCGCTACGTCGTCACCGACATCGCCAAGGACGGCACGCTGCAGGGCCCGAACCTGGAGCTCCTGCGCAACGTCTGCGCGGCCACGGACCGCCCGGTGGTCGCCTCGGGCGGTGTCTCGTCGCTCGACGACCTGCGCGCGATCTCCGAACTCGTCCCGCAGGGCGTCGAGGGCGCGATCGTCGGCAAGGCGCTGTACGCGAAGGCCTTCACGCTCGAAGAGGCCCTCGCAGCGGTGGCGTCGTCATGAGTGACGTCGTACGCCGGGTGAGCTCGGGCGGGCCGTGGGAGGACGCCCTCGGCTACTCCCGCGCCGTCGAACTGCCCAACGGCCTTGTCCTGGTGTCGGGTTGCACGTCGGTGGTGAACGGCGTCATAGACGCCGGAACCCCCTACGAGCAGGCGGCCAACGCCTTCCACACCGCCGTCGAGGCGCTGAAGAAGCTGGGCCTCGGCCGCGAGCACGTCGTACGCACCCGCATGTATCTGACCCACGCGCGGGACGTGGAGGAGGTCGGCCGGGCCCACAAGGAGCTCTTCGACGACGTCCGCCCCGCCACATCGATGATCATCGTCTCCGGCTTCATCGACCCGAGTCTGGTCGTCGAGGTCGAGGTCGAGGCGTATCGGGGAGCTGAGACGTCATGACCCTGGCCGTACGAGTCATCCCCTGCCTCGATGTGGACAACGGCCGGGTCGTCAAGGGCGTCAACTTCCAGAACCTGCGCGACGCGGGCGACCCCGTCGAGATGGCCAAGGTGTACGACGCCGAGGGCGCCGACGAGCTCACCTTCCTGGACATCACCGCGTCCTCCGGCAACCGCGAGACCACGTACGACGTGGTCCGCCGCACCGCCGAGCAGGTCTTCATCCCGCTCACGGTGGGCGGCGGCGTCCGCACCGCAGAGGACGTCGACAAGCTCCTCCGTGCAGGCGCGGACAAGGTGGGCGTGAACACGGCCGCCATCGCACGGCCCGAGCTGATCCGCGAGATCGCGGAGCGGTTCGGCCGCCAGGTGCTCGTCCTGTCGGTGGACGCGCGGCGGACCGCCTCCGGGTCCTTCGAGGTGACGACCCACGGCGGCCGCAAGTCCGCCGGGATCGACGCCGTCGAATGGGCGCACCAGGCCGCCGAGCTGGGCGCGGGCGAGATCCTGCTCAACTCGATGGACGCGGACGGCACGAAGGACGGCTACGACATCGAGATGATCGCGGCGGTGCGGCGTCACGTCACCGTCCCGGTGATCGCGTCCGGGGGAGCGGGCCGTCTGGACCACTTCCCGCCCGCGATCGCGGCGGGCGCGGACGCGGTGCTCGCCGCGTCGGTCTTCCACTTCGGTGATCTGCGGATCGGCGAGGTGAAGGACACCTTGCGGGAGGCGGGCCACCCCGTCCGCTGAGCCGCGTTCTTCGCGTCTTCGGGTAAGCCCTGGTCACTGGGTGGCCAGGGCTTACTGCTGGCCGGATGTGAAGGGAAACTTGCGCAATTTATATTGCGCAAGTTTCCTTTCCTATCTACGTTGGAGGCATGAACGACAAGCAGCCCAAGCCCGGCGACGAACCCCGCCGCATCACCGACCTCGGCACGCTCAAGGCGTTCGGGCATCCGCTGCGCCTGAAGATCTACAGCACGCTTCGGGTGGCGGGCCCTTCGACCGCGTCGCAGTTGGCGGGGCAGGTCGACGAGGCGGTCTCGCTGGTCAGTTACCACCTGCGCAAGCTCGCGGAGCACGGCCTAATCGTGGAGGCCGACGTGCAGAGCGAGGACGCGCGGGAGCGGTGGTGGCAGGCCGCGCAGGACACGCTGAGCTTCCGGCACGAGGACTTCAAGGACACCCCTGAGGGGGTCGCCGCGCACGCGGCCACCGTCCGCACCCTGATCGCCCAGCGCGACGAGCAGTACAAGACCTACCTGGACCAGCAGGCGGCCTGGGGCGCCGAGTGGCGCAAGGCGGCCGACCAGTCGGACTTCCTCGCCCGCCTGAACCCCGCCGAACTCACCCGGCTCAACGCCGAGATCCACGCCCTGATCAAGACGTACGAGGAGCAGGGCAAGGCCGCCGAGGCGGCGGGCGACACCGCGGGGCGCGAGAACGTCGCCGTGCACCTGGCCAGCTTTCCGTTCCGGCTCTGAGAGGGCTTCCTCCCGTGACCACCACCGGCATACGTACGGCTCCCGCTACCGAGAAGCCCGCGCACCAGGACGGTAACGTCCTGCGCTGGCTGGGCGCCTACACCGCCTCGATGGTCGGCGACAGCGTCTACTTCGTGGCGCTCTCCTGGGCCGCCACCCGCAGCGGCAGCCCTGCTCAGACCGGTCTCGTGCTCGCCGTCGGCTCCGTGCCGCGCGCCGTGCTCATGCTGGGCGGCGGTGTGATCGCCGACCGCTTCGGGCCACGCCGGGTGGTCATCGGGAGCGACGCGGTGCGCTGCGCTGTGATCCTCGCCGTGGCCGTGCTGCTCCTGCTGGCGACCCCCGGCATCTGGCTCCTGGTCCTCGTCGCCCTGGTCTTCGGCGCCGTCGACGCGCTGTTCCTGCCCAGTGTCGGCGCCCTGCCGCCGCGCATCACGGCTCCGGGGCAGCTCGGCAGGGTGCAGGGCATGCGCGGCTTCG